>JAGDBH010000105.1 GCA_017959135.1 Succinivibrio sp.
TATTTTTTTTAGATAAACAAAAAAAACGCATATATTAGCTATTTATCAACTCAAATTTTTTTTTAAGTTTTTTTATTCTTTCTTTAATCCAGTCCACAAAAAATAATTACTCTGCCCCAATAAAATGCAAATTTAATGAATAACTAAAGCTTTATATACATTAGTGTATAATTTCAGCGTTCACATGAACTTTAGCTTCTTTTATGCAGCTAAAATCTTTCTTTTCATGGCAGGTTCACTGCCTTTTATTAGGTTAAGTCAAATATCATGAGTAACGCATTAACAAAAACCGATTTTAATTTCCCAGGTCAGAAAAGTGTTTATCACGGTAAGGTAAGAGACGTTTACAACATCAATGATGAAATGCTGGTTATGGTAGCAACCGACAGAATTTCTGCTTTTGACGTTGTTCTACCAGAGGGAATTCCATACAAAGGACAGATGCTAAACCAGATTGCAGCAAAATTCCTTGATGAAACTACTGATATTTGCCCTAACTGGAAGATCGCTACTCCAGATCCAATGGTTTCTGTTGGTATCATGTGTGAAGGTTTCCCTGTAGAGATGATCGTTCGCGGTTACCTATGCGGTAGCTCATGGAGAGCATACAAGAGCGGTGTTAGAGAGATCTGCGGTGTTAAATTACCAGAAGGCATGAAGGAGAATCAGAAGTTCCCAGAGCCTATCATTACTCCTACCACCAAGGCTGAACTAGGTCTTCATGATGAAGATATTTCAAAAGAACAGATTTTAGAAAGAGGTCTTGCAACTCCTGAGGAGTATGCATTACTAGAGAAGTACACACTTGCTCTATTCAAGCGTGGTACCGAGATTGCTGAAAAGAGAGGTCTGAGCCTTGTTGATACCAAGTACGAGTTTGGTAAGCACAAGGGAACCATCTACCTGATGGACGAAATCCATACTCCAGATTCAAGCCGTTATTTCTATAAGGATGGTTATCAGGAGAGATTTGAGAAGGGCGAGCCTCAGAAGCAGCTGTCAAAGGAATTCGTTCGTGAGTGGCTGATGGACAACGGCTTCCAGGGCAAGGCTGGTCAGAGCGTTCCAGAGATGACACCTCAGATTGTTGAATCAATCTCAAATCGTTACCTGGAGCTTTTCGAGAACATTACTGGTGAGAAGTTCGAGAAATCAGAGAACACTGACATTGCAGCAAGAATTGAAAAGAACGTTAACGAGTTCTTAAAGAACAAGTAACAGTCATAACTCAATGATTTTAAAGAGGTGCAAAAATGCACCTCTTTTTGTTTATCATGATATATTCTCAAGATTTCTTGTCAGAACCTTGTAGGTAATATCCATAGCTTTTGACAGATCCTCTCTGGAGATATTCAGAGGAGGATTAAAGTAAAGAGTATCCCCTATTGGTCTTAACAGCAGACCTTCCTTAAGAGCATCCTGATATATTCTGTATCCTAGTCTTAAAGAAGAAGGGAATCTCTCCTTTGTAGTCTTATCTTTAACAATCTCCATTACATTGATAAGACCGATACTTCTTACCTGACCAATATTTTCAAGTGAAGAGAATCTCTGGGCAAATGAGTCAGTTAACCACTGAGCTGTTTCACCGGCTTTTTCAATGATATGGTCTCGTTTTAGGATTCTGATAACACTGAGTGCACAGGCGCATGCTAAAGGATTGCCTGCATAGGTATGGGAGTGAAGGAAAGCCTTACCCTCAGAGTATTCACCTAAAAAGGCTTCATAAACCTGATCAGTTACACCAACTACAGACATAGGCATATAACCGCCGGTAATAGCCTTGGACATACACATCAGATCAGGTGTAATTCCAGCATGATCACAGGCAAACCATTTTCCGGTTCGACCAAAGCCAGTAGCAATCTCATCTGCAATTAAAAGCACACCATGCTTTTTGCACAGATCACTTAAGAACTTAAGGTATTCAGCAGGATATATTCTCATTCCACCAGCGCCCTGAAGCAGAGGCTCAACAATCAGAGCACAGAGTTCAGAACCATGCTCTTTAAAAACCTTCTCTGCTCTCTCCATGCATTTATGTGGATAATCCTCAGGATGTAAAAACAGATCAGGAGCTTCAATATGAATGTTATCCATCATCATCGGCTTATACATCAGATTATATAAATCCATACTACCGACTGATAATGCACCTATTGTCTCACCATGATAACCTTCTGACAGACAGGCAAATCTGCGTCTTTTTGTCTGACCAATCTGCTGCTGGTACTGAAAAGCAATCTTCAGAGCCATTTCTACAGATGATGAACCGTTGTCACCGTAGTTAAAGTGGGTAATCCCCTTTGGAACAATGCTTAAAAGCTCTTTTGTAAGCTCTACTACCCATGGATGAGTGAAATTAGCAAAGATAACGTGCTCAAGAGTTTTGGCCTGTTTTGACAGAGCTTCTGATATTTCTTCATTGCAGTGCCCTAAAAGATTACACCACCATGAACTGATAATATCCAGAATTTCATGACCGTCCTCTGTAAAAAGATAACAGCCCTTGCCTCTTACAACAGGAATAGGAGGAAAAGATTCATAATCCTTCATCTGAGCAGCTGGATGCCAGATATGCTTAACATCAAAATCAATTAAATTCTCATTAGCATTCATCGAAGTACTCTTCCATGTTCTTATAGCGTAAACTCAAATTCTTATCCCCTTTTCCAAGGGTTGCAATTACCTTAATACCTGAGATTTCTTCAATCATCTTAAGATTATCGGTATGCATCAGGGAATCACAATCATAGTTGTTAAGAATTACGCCTTTAACGTTAACATTGTTCTGCTGAAGGAAGCTTATAGTCAAAACTGTATGATTGATTGTTCCAAGCCCGGCATCTGCAACTACGACAGTATTCAGTTTCAGCGCCTTGAGGATATCGAGATACATGAGATGACAGTCTTTCTCCCAGACAACAGGACAGATAATTCCGCCTGCACCTTCCGAAAGAACATAATCATAGCTGTTTCTTAATGAATTGAAATCTGAGACGATTCTATCCAGACTTGCAAAACGGTTCTCCCCTCTTGCCGCAAGGTGTGGAGATAAAGGTTTTTCATATAGATAGGAAAGAAGTGATTCAGTATTCTGATTTATTCCAGAAGAATCTCTGACATAACCAGCATCAGAATGTTCTATGCAGTCAGAGCCACTAACAGCAGCTTTATACTATGCTAGGGATAAATTCTTTTTGGTAAGTTCTCTTGCAATAGCAGCACTTACATAAGTCTTACCGATATCAGTACCGGTACCTGTTACAAATAATCCTCTCATTGTTAAACCTCTGTAATAATGACAGACATTCTAACATATTGAATCGACGAGGATTAAACAACGAAAAAATCCTCTGAGAATAGCCCCAGAGGATTTCTTAATTAAAACCGATTTAATTTAAAAATCAGACATCAGTTGGTGCACCTTCAACAGGAGTCTTACCAAACTTCAGTAAGCTTACTAGGCAGATTACAGCAACTACAACACCAATGATGTTAGAAGTTGAGATATCTAAGCCGAAGCCCATTGTCTTCTCGAAGCAGATATAGCTTACAGAAACAACGGTGATGAAGCATGCTGGAAGTGTGCAGATCCAGTGGAACTTACCCTTTCTGAACAGGTAAGCAGCGGCTGCCCATAAGCAGATTCCGGCAAGAGTCTGATTTGAGAAACCGAAGTATCTCCAGATAATGTTGAAGTCAATCTGAGATAATGCAATACCGATTATGAATACAGGAATTGCAATTACAAGTCTCTTCATTGGCTTAACCTGTGGCAGATGAATAACATCAGCGATGGTTAAACGTGCAGCTCTGAATGCGGTATCACCAGAGGTAACAGGTAGGATAACCACACCAAGAATTGCTAATAGACCACCAAGACCACCTAATAAGGCTACGCATGAGTCGTTAACTACAACAGCAGGACCACCTGCAGCCAGTAGAGACTGTGCGTCTGGGTAGAAGGTCATACCAACGGTACACCATACTAGACCAATAAAGCCCTCAGCAACCATTGCACCGTAGAATACCATACGGCCTTCTGACTCATTCTCAACACAGCGAGCCATTAGAGGAGACTGGGTTGAGTGGAAGCCTGACAGAGCACCACATGCAATAGTAATGAATACTAGAGGGAAGATTGGCAGATCATTTGGATGAGTATTGTGTTCAAAGGTTGCCCATGAGTAGAAGCTGTCTGGCATCTGAACAAACAGACCAATGGTTACACCAATAGCCATGATTAGCAGTAACGCACCGAATACAGGGTAGATTCTACCGATGATCTTATCAATTGGGATGATGGTAGCAAAGAAGTAGTATGCGAAGATTACACCTAACCATGCACCGAAGGTCATTACACCGTCAAAGTGACCAACTGATAGCTTTGCTAACAGACCAGCAGGTGCAGTTGCGAATACGACACCAACCAGTAACAGAAGAATTGTTGCGAAGACACGCATACCATTCTTGGCAATCTTACCCAGGTTATAACCTACAACATCAGGTACGTTTGCACCACCGTAGCGAACAGAAAGCATTCCTGAGAAGTAATCATGAACAGCACCGGCAAAAATAGTACCAAGTACAATCCATAATAAAGCGGTTGGACCATAAACAGCACCTAGGATAGGACCGAATACAGGACCTACACCGGCGATGTTAAGTAACTGAATCAACCATAGTTTCCACTTTGGCATGGCAACATAGTCAACACCGTCACTCTTTGTTTTAGCAGGGGTTGATCTAGCTGGATTAGGGCCGAAAATTCTTTCGACGATACGTCCATACACGAAATAACCTACAAGCAAGGCTATTACCGAGATAATAAACCACATATATCTTGGCATACATGACTCCTTATATTTTATGTTTGTTAAGTAACTGTATATTAAAATTTTCTTACTAGAAATAATCTAAGAATTTATGAAAAGTTGATAGGACTCCACGAAATTTAAGAGTAGTTTTAGATATCAATCACATTCCTAGGATTAATTTTTGTTAAATTCTGAAATTTTTCTTTCTACGAAAACGTTTTAGTTTTTGCAATTCATTTATTTAAATAAAAAGCCTATTTTATGCCCGTCTTTTACTTTATTTACTTCAGGTAAACGTTTACAGAATAATTAGATAAATATGAACAAACTCGATTCTATTCAGAAATTCTGAATGTTGCCGATATGTATGTATAACCACTAATAAATAAAAAAAAATAATAAAAAATAACTATCTAAAAAGAGGTAACACATAATGCCACTATATTTGACAAATATAGCGAGTATGAGTGCTATGAGGACATTGAATAATGTTACCTCAGGATTAGATACGGTCTTTCAGAGACTTGCTTCTGGCAAGAGAATAAATTCAGCAAAAGACGATCCTGCAGGACTTATGATTGCAGATCGACTTACAGCTCAGATCAACGGTTATAAGCAGGGATCTAGAAATCTGAATGATGGTTTATCTGTTGCTCAGACCATGGAACATGCGCTTGATGAAAGCAAGAATATGCTTCAGAGAATCAGAACTCTGGCTATTCAGGCTGCATCAGGCACATATGACGATGATTCAAGACTGGCAATAGATACAGAAGTGCAGGAGTTATGCAATGAAATCACAAGAATCTCAAACAGTACAACTTTCGCTGGAGCACAAATACTTGCAGGTAACACTGGCGGGTTGTTCTCTTCTAATGGCAGCATTGATATTCAGTGTACTGGCAATGTAGGAGATAAAATCTCAATTCCTGGCTTTGCCCAGGGATTCTCTATGTCAGGACTATGTTCATATACAGGTGTACCGACAACCTCATCCTTTATAAAAGAAAGTGGCTCTACACTGGCTTTTAGTCTTACCTCTGCGCAGAATGCAGAATCAGTTATCGGATGTGTTGATAAATATATCAGTGCAATAAGCAGTTATCAGTCCAGACTGGGTGCAGTACAGAATCGTATGGAGTCAGCCATCAGAAACAACGACTCAATGTATGAAAATCTGTCAGATGCCCGTTCAAGAATCACAGACACCGATTATGCAGAAGAGGCATCAAAGCTTGCAGAGCTTATGGTAAGACAACAGATAATTGCAGCTTTATTCTCAAGAATTAACAATAGCGAGAGTGTAATTCTTTCACTGCTCGGAGGTTAATTTCTCTCAACTTACAAATTAAAAAGCGCACTACCGCATATGCAATAGTACGCCTTAAGATTTCTGTATCAGAAAATTAACTAGTTAGCCTGAACCTTAACAGACTGAGCTCCAGAGTAAGACTTGAATTCTTCAACAAGTACGTCAGCAAA
>JAGDBH010000106.1 GCA_017959135.1 Succinivibrio sp.
ATAAAAACATACTGACTGCTGCAGGTATTGAAGTTCTGATCCCAAGAGAAGAAGAAATCGAGCTTGCAAATAACATCATTTACAAGGAGCTGTGTCTTGGCAAAATTAAGGACGCATCCCGCGGTATTTATCAGCGCATTATAGATGGTCTTGATATGGGAGGAGCTCAGGGAATTATCTTTGGCTGTGCTGAGATCGGACTTTTAATCAGTCAGAAATACGTAAGACTTCCTGTATTCGACAGCACTGTAATTCACGCAACCATTGCAGCAAAGGAAGCAATGAAAGATTGATTTACTTTTCAATTATAAATACGAGATTTCAAAAGGAGCGTATTATCAGCTCCTTTTAGGCTTTTCATTTTGGAGTTATCCATTTTCCAAAACATAGGAGTTTTATATGATATACGATTATGAGCTTACAAGCGGTAAAGGCGAGAAAGTATCTCTTGCTGATTTCAAGGGAAAGGTTATGCTCATTGTTAATACTGCTACAGGCTGCGGTTTTACACCTCAGTACGCTCCAATTGAGCAGTTATACAAGGATTATCATGACAAAGGTCTTGAGATCATTGATATTCCTTGCAATCAGTTCGGAGCCCAGGCTCCAGGTTCAGATGAGGAAATTAAAGAATTCTGCACTCTTCATTACAACACAACCTACCCTCTGATGAAAAAATCAGATGTTAACGGCGCAAATGAGCTGCCTTTATACACCTATTTAAAATCCCAGAAAGGCTTTGCTGGCTTTGATGAGCATAAGCTCACTCCAATTTTAGAGGATATTCTGACCAAGGCAGATCCTGACTGGCGCACTAAGCCAGATATCAAATGGAACTTCACTAAATTTGTAGTAGATAGAAAGGGAGATGTGGTTGCCCGCTTCGAGCCAACAGCTGACATGAAGAAAGTTGAAGAATGCATTAAATCACTGCTTTAAGCTGTTTACGACAGAATACAAACTGAAGTACATGCGAAATACCAGCTCAATAAAGCTGGTATTTCTGTATCTGACAAGAGCTTAGCTTAGAAAAGCCACAGCAGAAGAGCGCCTAGCAGTATTCTGTAAATAACGAATATTGCCATGCCTGATTTTGCAATGTATTTTAAGAACAGATGAATAACAATAATTGCAACCAGGAATGAAAGGAATGCGCCAATAAATAAATTAACCCACTGCAGTTCCAGAGTGCCCATGGAATGGATTTTACAAATCTCAAAGGCTCCTGATGCAATAATTACTGGGATAGCCAGAAGGAAACTGAATCTTGCAGCAGCCTCAGACTTCATTCCCATGAAAAGACCTGCTGTAAGAGTAATACCAGAACGGGACACACCTGGGAACACAGCTAAAGCCTGAAACAGGCCAATAACAAGAGCCTGAGTATAATTCAGGCCTCTTAAGGAATCTGAACGAGCGCCCTGGATACTATCAATATTACGCCACACCATCTTCTTGTTCACGTAGGATGCAAGACCTAAAAGGATGCCAAAGCCAATGGTACAGTACGCGATAACATCAATATTGTCACGAAGCTGTGAAGAGATGTAATTCTCAAACAGGGTTCCAACTACGCAGACTGGCAGTGTCGCTATAATCAGACAGAAACCTATTCTTGCCAGAGGGGAAATCTTCATCTTGATACAAGCTTCAATGGTATAGGAAGATATCTTAACCAGATCAGCAAGATAATAAAGAACTACCGCCATCAGCGTTCCTAGATGAACGGCAACATCAAAGGCTAGCCCCTGGTCAGGCCAGCCTAAAAGCTTTGCAGGGAAAATAAGATGAGCACTGGATGATACAGGCAGAAACTCAGTTAATCCCTGAACAATTGAAAGGACAAGAACATGTAAAAAAGTCATCTCTAATCCTTAGGAGCGTTATTCCAGGAAGGAGCTTCGACATTCCAGTCAATAGATGTCTTAACAACCTTCCTATCCTCTGATAGTGTTGGCTCAAGCTTGGCCCACAGCTCACTGACCTTCTGATGAAGTACAGGATGAACAAAATCAGGATCAAGTTCATTCAGTGGACAGGTTACAAAAGGATAATCCTGAATATCATGACGAGGAATAATGCATGGGGTAGTGGTTTCAAGATCACCAAATGCAAGGATATCGATATCAAGACGACGCTTCATGCCGAAGTTGGTACCATTGTTAATCATTACTTCCTTGCCAGCCATTTCCTCAATCTTCATAAGACAGGCATGAAACTCTTCAAGGTTGGACTCAGTATCTCCGCTGATTACCATGTTAAAGTAGTCAGGCTCGCCGTTTCTTACAGGTTTACTTATCCAGATAGATGATTTTTTGCAGTTTTTTAATAATGGGGAAATTTTTGCGAATGCAAATCTTAGTGAATGTTCTCTGTTTAGATTGGATCCAACACCTAAATAAACCTTTGTGGACATCTTTACTCCAAAGTCTTTGTTATCTGTATGCCAACCTCTCTTACATCTGCGACTGCTTTAGGCTTGTTTAGTCTTACAGTCACACTATAAGGAGCATATTCTTTTAATATTATGTCACAAAGCTCCACTCCTAACTCCTCTAGAAGTTGGGCTTTTCGATTTATGATATATTTTTTTACTC
>JAGDBH010000107.1 GCA_017959135.1 Succinivibrio sp.
GTAAAATCTGATGATGTCTATCTGATTCTGAAATACTGCAATCAGATGCTTGAGTATGCCTTAGGTTATCTGAATAAAGAAAAAATTAAGCACTTTGAATCAGACAATTACGTTTATTTTGCAAAAGGTGTGTCTTCTGTTGTTGAAGATATTTTAAGAGGTCTTGTTGCTGTTGATTCTTCCGTTGTTCAGCGCGGTGGTCAGGAAAATGTTGATGCAGCTTTAAAGAGACTTTCTTTTGTAAGAGACTTCAACCCTTGGTATGTAGTTGCCGGAGGTAATGATACCGGTGATGCAATGCTGCCTAACCATGTTGCAGCCATTGCAAGACACATTGATGTAGCAAGTAATCGCATAAACGATATCATGCAGTCAATGGAAAAATAATACGTTCATGATTTTTAAAGAAGGTTTATTCAATTTTTTTGAAAGACTAATACCTCCATTTGAGGACAAATGTGAAGGTGTTCCTCCTAAGGGAATAATCAGATTTGTCCTTTTCTTCTCTAAGGGATTAGGCAAATTTCTCGCCGCAGTTGCTGTTTTAAATTCTTTCATTGCTGTTGGTGAAGCTCTGTTTTTTGCCTGTCTCGGCTATATTGTAGACTGGACTGCTTCAAGTTCACCTCAGAATTTTATAAGTGAGCATGGTGGCAGTCTTCTGATAATGCTTTTAGGTGCAGGTGTATTTTTACCTGTTGCATCTTTTCTTCATTCACTGCTGATTCATCAGACTTTATCAAGCAATTATTCAATGCAGGTCAGATGGCAGCTGCATAATTTTCTCTTAGGTCAGTCACTTTCATTCTTTAATGAAGAATTTGCCGGAGCTCTTGCCAATAAAGTAATGCAGACTTCAATGGCTGTTAGAACTGCTGTGATGAAGCTGATTGATGTATTTGTGCATATGGTTGTATATATTTCAACCATGCTAATTATGCTGATGAATGCAGATTTCTATCTGTGTCTTCCTCTGATTGTCTGGCTGTGTTTCTATACCTGCTCTTTGTTCGTTTTCATCCCTTATTTAAGACGAACTTCAAAGGAACTGTCTGTTGAAAGATCTACTATGGTAGGAAGAATTGTTGACAGCTATACAAATATCTCAACCGTTAAATTATTTGGTGGAGCAGGTAAAGAGAAATCATATGCTAAAGAGGCAATGACAGCCTTCAGAAATTCAGAATATAAAATTTTCAGAATTCTGACTTCCTTTGATATCAGTGTTCAGTTTTTAAACTGTACTCTGCTTGTTTCTTTAATCATTCTTTCATTATGGCTGTGGTCTAACTACCTTGTTACTACGGGCGCCATTGCAATATCTATTGCTATTGCCATCAGAATGATCAATATGTCCCGCTGGATAATGTGGGAGGCAGGCGCAATCTTTGAGAACATCGGCATGATCTATGACTGCATGAGCACAATGTCAAAACCTATTGCCGTAACCGATCCTGAGAATCCAAAAACTATAGACTCGTTTAATGAATCCATTGAATTTAAGAATGTATCCTTTGGATATGACGGAAAGAAAGACGTTTTAAGCGATTTTAATCTATCAATAAAAAAGGGACTGAAGATAGGAATTGTCGGTCCATCTGGAGTTGGTAAATCCACAATTATCAATCTGATTTTAAGATTCTATGATGTTACTAAAGGATCTGTCACCATTGATGGCGTTGATGTTCGCGATTTAAAACAGGACAATCTAAGAGATCTTTTTGCAATGGTCAGCCAGGAACCAAGCCTGATGCACAGAACCATTGGCGAAAACATCGAGTATGGAGCCAAAAACGAGCTTGACGACGAAGATCTTGAGAAGGCAGCAAGAGCATCTGATTCTCTGAATTTTATTGAAGAAATGTCTGATTACCGAGGTGGTATTGGTTTTGATTCAATGGTTGGAGATCGTGGTGTGAAACTCTCTGGAGGTCAGAAGCAGAGAATCGCCATTGCTCGTGTAATTGTAAAGAATGCTCCTATTCTTATTCTGGATGAAGCAACCTCAGCCTTAGATTCTGAGACAGAGGAGATTGTTCAGAGAAATCTTCTAAACATTATGCATGGCAGAACCGTTATAGCCATTGCTCATAGACTTTCCACTTTAAAATCAATGGATAGAATCATTGTTATTAACGAAGGCAAGATTGTAGAAAGTGGCTCACACGAAGAGTTACTGTCCCTGGGTGGACTGTATAATAAAATGTGGTCTCTGCAGTCAAATGGCTTTGTAAAATAAAATGCACTATTTAAAATCTAAGAATCGCATAAACAAGCGGAATTCAAAAAATGTGACAAACTTCTAATAAAAAAATGTTTGACACTTCAAAAAAAGAGTCTATAATGCATTTCCGTTGTCACGCAAGAGACAACAAAATAAAACCAAGCGTTTTATAAAAGTTCTTTAAAAACAAGTACGGACAATCTGTGTGGGCCCTCGGAAGAGGGAAACAAAGAGATAGAGAAGGCGAAAGCTGAGGGACTATCAAAAAA
>JAGDBH010000015.1 GCA_017959135.1 Succinivibrio sp.
GTTATTGTAAAGAAATTCTTTAAGATATATAGCCTGAGTTGGCAGAGCTCCTCCTCAGTCTATAAGTCTGAGGTTTCAGCTCTGCTATTTTTTTGATGAATAATGTAGCATTCGCCAATGATTATGCTAGTACTTTAGAAAGTACTAATTCTCTGATTATGCGAAGGTTTATGATGATTGCAGAAATATTAAGGATGGACCAAAGCCCATCCTCCTGGAATAATTTCAAAAGACGTGATTACTTGTTGTCTTTCTTCTCTTCAGCCTTCTTGATACCAACTAGTTTAACGTTGAATACAAGAACTGAATTTGGCTTGATGAACTGACCAACTGCGTTCTCACCGTAGCCAAGAGCTGAAGGAATGTAAAGCTCATACTCTGAACCAACATTCATTAACTGTAAACCTTCAATCCAGCCTGGGATCATGTTGTCCAGAGGGAAATCTACAGGCTTGGTCTGCTCATCGAATACGTTACCGTCAATGGTTGAACCCTTGTAGGTTACGCTGATGATGTCGCCCTTAACAGCCTTAGGACCTTCACCCTGCTTGATAACTTTGTACTGTAGACCTGATTTGGTGGTTACAACACCTTCCTTCTTAGCATTAGACTCAAGGAATGCCTTGCCTGACTTCAGATTATCTTCAGAAGCTTTCTTGGTCTCAACCTCGATCTTCTCCTGAATCTTCTTGTCTAAATCCTTAAGAATGTTTTCGATCTCATCTCTCTTTAAAGATGAAACTGAATGTACGCCATCGGTGAAACCAGCGATAACAACATCAGAAGGAATCTCGCCAATAAGCTGTTCCTGATTCTTTTTCATCTGAGAAACGTACTCACCTAAAGAAGCGCCAATAGCGTATGCTGCTTTCTGTTCGAATGTGCTGTTTGAGGTTAATACATTTGAAGCCTGAGCCTTAGAATTCTGACCTAGCTGGTACTTGTGGTCGCATGCGCTTAGGGTAAGTACTGAAGCTGCTACAATTGTTGCTATAGCAGTTTTTGCAAATAACTTATTCAAGTTTTTCTCCATTATTGTTCTTTTAAAAATGTTCGAAAGGTTTTTCTCTATAATCAACCATTTTACCATGTTTTAACAGTTCTAAAGTACCATTTTTGATGGTTCCTATTCGTTTTATAGGCACGTTAAAATTTTGAGACAGCTGTTGTAGTTTTTCTTCGTTTGTCTCGTTCATGGTAAACAGCAGTTCGTAATCTCCACCGCCGTATAAACACAGATGATCCTGATAATCTTCCGGGAGATTATATGTTCTGAACTCAGAAGGTTTAGGCAAATCCTCAATATTTATGGTGGCACCTACATTAGAGGCTTTAAGAATATGAGAAATATCACCTACAAGTCCATCGGAAACATCAATTGCACAGGAACAGATTTCGCTTAATTCAGTTGAGAAACCGCATCTGTTTTCAATAAGCATTCCCTTTCTATAACAGTGATCAAAAATACTATCATATTCTTTGTTAAGGCTTAGCTTTTCCATAAGTCTGCATATCGGTGCACTTCTGTAGCCAAGGTCAACAGCAAAAGCCGGCAGACCTAAGGTTCCTGTTACATAAATCCCGTCGTTAACCTTCGCATTTGCTCTTTTCATAGCGCGGTTTTTTCTGACAAGACCATATGCACTTATGGATATTGAAAGAGGTCCCTTACTGGTGTTTCCTCCGATTAAGGGAAGATTCAGTTTTGATGCAAGAGAATAAAGACCTTTTGAAAATTCTTCTAAAAACTTTTCGTTAGCATCCGGCAGATTGATGGATAGGGTAAAGCAGTAGGGCTTAGCTCCCATTGCAGCCAGATCAGAAACATTTACCAGAAGAGATTTATATCCCAAAAGGAAAGGGGAGGTGTCTTTAAAAAAATGAATTCCTTCATTTTGAGTATCAGTTGTAATTGCAAGCTCATACTCTGAAGGAACATTGATTAGTGCGCAGTCGTCACCAATTCCGAGAGAAATTCCTTCACCTCGGTCATTTGAGGTGAAGTACTTTTTTATTAGTTCAAATTCACTAATAGCCACTTATCAGGCCTTAATCTACTTGATTGCCTTTACTACTTTGTCTAGTACGCCATTAACAAATTTGTGACTGTCCTGCTCAGCGAATTCCTTTGCTAGAAGGATAGATTCGTTGATTACTACTCTGTAAGGAACTTCCTGACGGAACATAAGTTCAAAAGTTCCAACACGTAAAACAGCCTTATCAACCTGATCAAGCTCGTCTAAAGGACGGCTTAAATGAGGTGCGAATGTAGCGTCGATCTCATCAACGTTATTGATTACACCAGAAATCAGATCGTGAAGATACTCAAGATCAGCACCTCTGATTGGCTGGTCTTCTAAAAACTGCTTTTCGATTTCTGTTGCAGAATAACCAGTCAGCTGCCACTGATAGATTGCCTGTAAAGCAAAGTGTCTTGCTTTATGGCGCTGTGCAGGTGTAACTGAACCTTCTGTAGAATCCATCTTAAATAATTACCTATAATTAGAACTGTTTAATAATGTTTACCATCTCAAGTGCAGATGAGGCTGCTTCTGAGCCCTTGTTACCTACATGAGATCCCGCTCTCTCTAATGCCTGTTCGAGGGTATCAACTGTTAGTACGCCGTTGGCAACTGGTACTGAATGTCTTAATGATACCTGTGAAATGCCCTTTGAACACTCATTAGCTACAACCTCGAAATGATAGGTTGAACCACGAATTACACATCCTAGAGCAATAATTGCATCATACTTGGTAGATGCAGCAATCTTTTCGCATACAACTGGAATTTCAATTGCACCTGGAACACGGACAACTGTAATGTTCTTCTCAGGAACTTCGCCCTCACGCTTTAAGGTATCTAAAGCACCTTCAAGCAGACGTTCGTTGATGAAGCTGTTGAAACGAGATACAACAATAGCGAATTTGCCATCTTGGCAAGGCTTCTTGCCTTCGATAATTTTGACAGACATATGATCTCCAATATATCAATGACTATCTTCCCGTTCTCAAGAGACTGAACTTGTCAGTATTCATGTATCGTCCGAGACAGATTGTCCTGTTCTTTGTCGAATTAGTTTTTTCAACGCAGAGAATTATATCATTTTTTTGGAAGATATCACGGTTACGATGTAATCATGATTTTCACTTTGATGAAATCTTCATTCTCTGCAAAAAAGAAGTTTCTGATTTAGAAACCGTTTCTTAATAGTGTTTCCATGGTAATGCCTGATTTAGCAGGCTTTTTTTCTTCACTGCTCTGAAGGAAAAGTCTCTCAAGATATCTTGCAAGAACATCTACTTCAAGATTTACATGAGAGCCAGGTTCAAAGTTTCCAAAGTTGATTGAATCCTGGGTATGAGGGATCAGGGTGAGACGGAAGGTATCACCTTCGATTTCATTTACTGTCAGAGAAACACCGTCAACTGCGATTGAACCTTTGTGAGCAATGTATTTTAAAAGATCTGCAGGAGCCTTAATCCAGACATTGATAGCGTCATCCAAAGCTGCCTTTTTTACAACTTCTCCAACTCCATCCACATGTCCCTGCATGATGTGTCCACCCAGATGAGTACTTGGAGTACAAGCCAGCTCCAGATTGATTTTCTGTCCGCGGGTGTAGTGAGAAAAACAGGTGTGTTCTACTGTTTCTGCTGAAACATCAGCATAGTAGCAGTTACCAGATATCTTTGTTACAGTCAGACAGACACCATTGTTTGCAATGGAATCTCCCAATCTGACTCTATCTTTTAAATTAAATTTATCTGTGGTTTCAACGACAATTTCGTAGCCATTTCCTCTTTTGGATAATGACTTTAAAGTGCCTACAGATTCAACAATTCCTGTAAACATGAGAAAGCCTCGATACTAGTACTGAACAGAGGTGTAGTGAAGCAGAGCGTCTGAGCCTAGTTTCTTGCATTTGTGCAGATAGAACTGTCTGCAGCTGTCAAGATTTAAGGCATTTTCAATGCTAAATGCGTTCTGCCCGTCAGATCCTAACATTTTTCCTGATACAAATGCATAGATTTCGTCGCAGAAATTCTGATTGATGAAAGCTGATGTAAGTTTTTCTCCAGCTTCAACCATGACACGACGGATTTTCATTGTACCCAGGTAACGCAGTACAGAATCGATATCAGTGTGTCCGTCTCTGATAGGAACAAAAAGACGTGTCACATGCTCATTTATCTTTTCCTCTGCAAGATACCTGTCTTTGCTGTCTGTTCCATTTACCCACAGAACATTTCCTGAGGAGAAGATCTGATATTTATTAAGATCAAGAATTCCCTTGGTATCGAGAATTACCTTAAGTGGCTGGCGGATGAATTCCTTATCGATTTTTGCCAGTTTCTTTCTGGATAAATTCTCATAACGGACATTCATCTGAGGGTTGTCGGCGATAACGGTGTTGACACCTGTGATAATGCAGTCTGACTTGGCTCTGATGTCCTGAACCTTAGCACGGCATTTTTCATTGGTTATCCACTTGCTCTGTCCGTTGGATAGAGCTGTTTTGGCATCCAGTGACATTCCAACCTTAACACTGACGTAAGGGTAATCACCGGTTATTGATTTGAAGAAAGCTCGATTCAGAAATAGCGATTTTTTCTCCAGAACGTGTTCGACAACCTCGATTCCGGCATTTCTCAGTATTTCAAATCCCTTTCCGCAGACCTGTGGATTCGGATCTCCTGCTGCCACGACAACTCTTGCAACTTTCATTTCTACAAGCTTAAGAGCACATGGGGGAGTTCTTCCATAATGAGAGCATGGTTCTAAGGTAACATATGCTGTTGCGCCTTCAACATCATAGTTGGCATCCATTAAAGCCATAATCTCAGCAGGTGGCTGACCAGCCTTGTGATGGTAACCTTTTCCGATTACTTTACCATCCCTAACAATGACACATCCTACCGGTGGGTTTGGGTAGGATGTATATAAACCGCATGATGCAAGCTTTAAAGCCTGCATCATGAATTTCTTATCAGTCTTTGATACTGAATTCAAAGTGTGTTACCCGATTAGTCTTTGTATACAGGGAACTTAGCACATAGAGCCTTAACACGATCACGGCACTTTAGAATAACTTCGTCGTTCTGATAGTTATCTAAAACGTCACACATGATTGATGCAAGCTCCTTGATTTCAGCCTCTTTGAAGCCTCTTCTGGTACATGCAGGAGTACCTACACGGATACCTGAAGTGATGAATGGTGAACGTGGCTCGCCTGGAACTGTATTCTTGTTAACAGTGATGAATGCCTTACCTAATGCAGCCTCAGCATCCTTACCAGTCATTTCACGACCAATGAAGTCCATTAGGAACAGGTGATTGTGGGTACCGCCAGATACAACCTTGTAACCGCGCTTCATAACTTCTTCAGCTAAAAGCTTAGCATTTGCTACAACCTGCTTCTGATACTCAACATACCAAGGCTCCATTGCCTCCTTGAATACAATTGCCTTAGCAGCAATGATGTGCTCTAGAGGACCACCCTGAGTACCTGGGAAAATAGCAGAATTCAGTTTCTTGTAGATAGCTTCGTCATGGCAGTTTGAAAGAATAAAGCCTGAACGAGGACCACCTAGTGACTTGTGAGTGGTTGAGGTTACAACATGAGCATGATCGATTGGGCTTGGATATACACCTGCTGCAATCAGACCTGCAACGTGTGCCATATCAACTAGAAGATAAGCACCAACCTCGTCAGCGATTTCACGCATCTTAGCCCAGTCAACAATTCCTGAGTATGCAGAGAAACCGGCAATGATCATCTTAGGCTTGATTTCCTGAGCCTGCTTGCGAATTCCTTCGTAATCCAGCTCACCAGCCTCATTAACTTCATAACCGTATGATTTGTAAATCTTACCTGAGAAATTAACTGAACTTCCGTGGGTTAAGTGACCACCTGATGAAAGTGATAGACCTAATACTACATCACCAGGCTGACATAAAGCAGCGTAAACTGCGTTGTTTGCCTGTGAACCTGCATGAGGCTGAACGTTTGCAAACTCGCACTTAAATAGCTTGCATGCTCTATCAATAGCTAACTGCTCAACGATATCAACGTATTCACAACCACCGTAGTA
>JAGDBH010000108.1 GCA_017959135.1 Succinivibrio sp.
CTGCTATAGGTTTAGAAACAGCTTCTGCAGACAGTAACTCTGCTGCCTCTTTAGATAATGCAAGATAATCGGCTGAAAAGAGTGATTCTGAAGTTAAGGACTGAAGTTCCTGATTTAAATACTCAAGAATTTCAGGACAGTCTTCACCTAGCCAATCTTTTTTTTTTCGGGTGTAAAGGCCAGCATGCGCAGAACAGTCATCTCAAATGCAGATGCACCGTCAGCTGCAACCTTGTACTCTTCTAAGCCCTGAAGACAGATCTGATAGTAAAGCTGAATGCCCTGTGCAGATAAGTCCTTTGAATAGGTCTCAAGAATAGATAAAGGAGTGGTAAAGACATTTAAGGCATCCTTACCGCCTATCATCTGATATAAGGCCAGATCATGGAAAGTCTGAACCAGCTCGTCCAGAAGACTCTTGTAATTTGGACAGATTGCTCTGATGGATGATAGAACATCTGAAAGCTTTACCTGAGAATTAGTCTTTAAAAGCTCCAGTACCTGAGATATAAATCCGTCTCCTGCTGTACCCAGCATCGATAAGACTGTATCTCTTCTAATAGCTCCGTTACCCAGAGCCACCGCCTGATCACACAGAGATAAGGCATCACGCATACTGCCTTTTGCAGCTCTTGCAATAATCAGAGCAGCCTCAGACTCACATGGGATTGATTCCTTATTGGCAATAAACTCAATACGGGATGCAATCTGATCAATTGTCAGAGATTTAAGCTGAAACTGAAGACAGCGGGATAAAACCGTTGTAGGGATTTTCTGAGGATCGGTTGTTGCAAGAATAAACTTTACGTATGAAGGTGGTTCCTCAAGAGTCTTAAGCAGAGCATTAAAACTGCTTGTTGACAGCATGTGAACCTCATCGATGATGTATACCTTGAAACGGCCCTGCAGTGGAGGATACTGGGTATTCTCCAGAAGTGCCCTGGTATCATCTACCTTGGTCTGAGATGCAGCATCGATCTCTATAACATCAGGAAAATTACCCTCACTGATTGCACTGCAGATTGAGCATAGCTCAGAGTGCTCGTGAGGGTTGCAGGAAATGCCTTCTTCACATTCAAGGCATTTGGCGATAATTCTGGCAATAGTGGTTTTACCAATACCTCGGGTTCCAGTAAGCAGATAAGCATGATGAATTCTCTGTGAATCTATAGAATTCTTAAGAGCATTTACAACATGCTCCTGACCTACAACATCATCAAATGTCTGCGGTCTGTATTTTCTTGCTAAAGCCTGATACTGTCCTGATGTTTCTACTGCCATTTTTTCTTCTTAATGACCAGGGAAGCGGATTAAGCTGAATGAATCGATACCGTAGGTATCCTTAATATGCTTAGCTCCGCCAAGGTCAAACAACTCAATAATAAAAGCGAATGACACAATGTTTGCGCCTGATTTTTCTACTAATTTTATCATAGCACCAGCTGTACCACCAGTTGCAAGTAAATCATCCAATAGTAGAACATTATCACCTTTCTTTAATGAGCCCTTGCAGATTTCCAGAGTATTCTTGCCATACTCTAGGTCATAATCCTGACTGATAGTCTCACGAGGCAGCTTGCCCTTCTTGCGGACAAGAACCAGACCACAGCCAATTTTATAAGCTAGAGCACAACCAAAGATAAATCCTCTGGCGTCAGCAGCAGCGATATAGTCAATTTTCTCGTCCTTGTATACGTCATATAAAAGATCGATTGTATCTTTTAATGCACGAGGATCCTCTAAAAGTGTAGTGATGTCACGAAATAGAATTCCTTCCTGAGGAAAATCCTTTACAGC
>JAGDBH010000109.1 GCA_017959135.1 Succinivibrio sp.
CTTGATCTGACAAAAATTCCTGATTTCAGGGAACTGATGGTTGTCAAATACGAGGACTTTGACAGTGCCTTAAGACATGCTGTTGAACTTATTGACGCAGGTGTATTTTCTGTTGAAACTGTTGATTCAAGAGTTTTATTCCTCGCTAAAAAGGATACTGTATGGGATTCGGTAAAGGACTATATTGAGGAAGTAAAAGGTCATACCATCAAGGGTATTAACATTGTTGAATTCAATGGGTACAACAAGGATGTTGAGCACAAGAAACTTGTTGATATCTTCTCTAATGTAACAGAGAAAGCTAAAAACTTTGAAAATGGTATTTTAGGAGCTCAGCTTGCTGTAACACCTGAGGCTATCTCAGCAATCTATGGCATGAGAAAGAAGGCGGTTGGACTTTTAGGTGCAGCATCAGGTGATAAGAAGCTTGTTGCTTTCACTGAAGATACTGTTGTTCCTCCAAGAAATCTTGCTGATTACATTCTTGAGTTCAGAGCACTTTTAGATTCTCTTCATGTAACCTACGGTATGTTCGGTCATGTTGATACCGGTCTGATGCATGTTCGACCAGCTCTTGATCTGACAACTGATTCCGACAGAAAGAAACTGGTTACCATTTCTGATAAGGTTGTTGAACTTGTAAGCAAATATCAGGGACAGATGTGGGGTGAGCATGGCAGAGGGTATCGTTCATGTTACGGAGAAATTTTCTTCAAGGAACTATATCCAGTTGCACGAAAGATAAAATCAGCATTTGATGCAAATAATATTTTAAATCCGGGCAAGATCTGTGTTCCTTTTGAAAATAACGAGGATAAGATTGTTTCTATCTCAGGTCAGATGCGAGGTGATCTGGACAGAACCATACCTGTAAATATCAGAAATTCATTTAAAGGCGCATTAAGCTGTAATGGAAATGGTCAGTGCTTTAGCTATCAGACCAGTGCTCTGATGTGTCCAAGCTACCGCTATACCAGAGATCACATACGTTCTCCAAAAGGCTTTAGTGAGCTTATGCGAGAATGGTTAAGATTACTTAACGATAGGGGTCATAATGTTTCAGCTGAAGAGCTGTCAATTTTAACTTCAAATCCATCTCCTATTAACTTTGTTAGAAGATGTTTTAATACTCTGTTTACAAAACGCGGTGACTACTCAAGTGAATATCTGAAGAAGATAAGAACCTGTCTTTCATGCAAGTCATGTAAGAGCATCTGTCCTGCTCACGTAAATGCTGCTGATCTGAATTCAAGATTCCTGTCCCTGTACTATGGACGTTATCTTCGTCCGCTTAAGGATCTTCTGATTTTAAATGCAGAATTAACTCTGCCTATTCTTTCAAGATTTCCAACCATATCGAATGCGCTTTTATCAAGCTCTCCTGTTAAGTATGCAGTTAAGAAAATTTTCGGAATGGTTGATTTGCCTCTATTCAGCAGGAATACCTTCAGATCTTTATGCAACAGAGAAGGTTTTGAGATTTATTCATCCAAACAGGCTATGGTTTCCGGAGATGAAGTTCTGATTGTGACAGATCCTTTCACAGTCTGTTATGAGGCGGATGGTCTGATTTCCATGGCAAGAGTGATTCGCAACCTAGGCTATAAGGTTGCTTTCCTAAAGCCTTATGTAAATGGAAAGATTCTGATTATCAGAGGAGAGCGTCGCCGTTTTGTTCATTATGCTGCAAAACAGGC
>JAGDBH010000110.1 GCA_017959135.1 Succinivibrio sp.
ATCTTTCTGCATGTTCATCAGTAGGTGATTCTATGAATTTCTTTACCCAGATTTCCATATGCACCTTAAGCGAGGTGTTGCCTACATGGGTGCAGTTGCCGTAGCAGCAGACAATATCTCCGACTGCAACCGGTTTTAAAAATGACATACCCTCAACGGCTACCGTTACAACTCTTCCATTGGCAACCTCTCTTGCCAGAAGGGCTCCTGCTATATCCATCTGAGACATAATACATCCGCCGAAAATATCTCCGGCAGGATTGGTATCGCCTGGCATTGCAAGTGTTCTTAATAATAGGTTTCCTACAGGAGGATGTTCTCTTTGTAAGCAGTTATCCATGATATACTTCTACCTATAATCTTTTTTATATTTTTATATTATTAGTATTGCTGACTGTATCATTATAGAAAATTTTGCGCGACGGGATATTTTCAAAGTGTTAACTGAAATTGATTTTTCTTCTCAGCAGGAACACCTGAGAAATGTTTCAAGAACATTTGCTCTTACGATTCCTATGCTCCCTGAGGCATTAATTGATTATATATCAAATGCTTATCTTTTATGTAGAATTGCTGACACCGTAGAGGATGACCCTAAGGCACAGGTAGAAAAGAAAATCTCATGGTTAAAGTCTTTTTCCCTATTCTGTAAAGAAGGCTTTAATGATGAGATGGAGCTTTTAAAACTTCATAGACAGGCTGTTGATCTGGTTCGTGATGGCGCCGTGGATAAGGAATTTGCGTTAATCGAGGATATGCCTGCAGTTATTAAAAGAACTATGGGCTTTCCTGTTAAGGTTAGAAACATCCTTTCAAAGGGAGTATCCATACTGTCTCTTGGTATGTCCAGATCCCTTGAAGGTACAGAGATCAGGAACATAAATGATGTAGATCATTACTGCTACTATGTTGCCGGCGTCGTTGGCGAACTTCTGGCAGCCCTGTTCTCAGAGCATAATCATGATATAGATAAGAAAGCGCTGATGGATCTCTCTGTAAGTTTTGGAGAAGGTCTTCAGCTTACTAATATTCTCAAGGACAGACTTGTAGATAAGGATAGAGATGCTTGTTTCCTTCCTATAGCCAGAGATGGCTCTAATTCAGCCGAGGTTATAAAGGAATATCTTGCCATCTGTCAGGGACATCTTGATGATGCACTGAGTTTTATTCTCAAGATCCCTACAAAAGAAAGTGGAATAAGGTTATTCTGTCTGCTCAACATTGCTATGGCAACTGCAACCTTGAAACTTCTCAATGATGCAGATCCTGACTCAGACAGGATTGTTAAAATTTCAAGAAAGACCGTCAAAATACTTTATATTTTAAGTAAAATGGTCGTGAAGAATAATTTTCTTACAAGGATGTTCTTCTATTATGTAAGTCGTGGGGTTAAAAGAACTAAGCGCGATCCTCATGAACTGCGTAACAGAGTTTCCTGCTGGGAAAGATTGCCTTTTTAATTAAGGATTTATTGATGTTAAAGAATGCGTTTAAAGTTGCTCTGACTTTATTAGTCTGTGTCTTTTTTTCAAACAGTGTTAATGCAAAGGAATACAAGCTTGGCACTGATTATAAGATTGTAACTCAGAATATCACCACTACTCCTCAGATCAGGGAGTTTTTCTCATTCTTCTGCTCTCACTGCTTCGCTCTTGATCCTAGTTTCAGTGAAATTAAAAAAGCTTTTGAAGGTAAGGCTGAGTATATCTACAATCCAGTTGGAATCATCGGCGGAGATGTTGGTGTTGAAACTCAGAGAGCCTATGCCGTAGCCTTGAATATGGGCATCGGCGAGGAATTAAGAGAAGAGCTTTTTGAAAGAATTCATGTAAAGGAGCAGTACCCTGAAGATCCTTCTTATTTTGCTAATCTTTTTGAAAGCCTAGGTGTTTCAAAAGACCGTTACGAGCAGGAATCCAAGTCATTTATCACTGCAGCAAAGATTTCAGAGTTTGATCGCTATACCAAGGAATATGGTATTGAGGCCGTTCCTGAGATTGTTGTTAACGGAAAGTATCTGGCAATGACCGATAATATTGATACTGCAGAACAGTACATTGATCTGATTAAATACCTGCTGACTCTAAAGTAGAAAAACAAAAAGGCTAAACATCTTCGTTTAGCCTTACTCCATTTTTTCCTTATCTTATTTCTTTAATAAAATCCTGATAATTCAATCTGTTTTTTACCTTTACCAGTGTTCCCTTAGGTACCACAAACTCACTTAGTCCAATGTTGTTTTTAGAGTAATGGTTCCAGTCATAACTGTACCCAAGCTGAGTGAATGGGAATCCTGGACTTGACTTATATGCTCTGTCTTTCTGTTCTTCGAACCATTTTCTGTATTCTGAATCTGTATTTGCCGGAAACTCAAGTGAGGCTACTCTGTCACAGGTTTCTCGGTCTTTGGATGGCCTGAAAACTGACTCTGCATCCGCATAGAATTCAATCATTACAGAATTTGTTGAATCACCAGGCATTCCCAGCAGCTGCAGCATTCTGATTCTTTTTGCTTTATCGTTAAGTCCAGTAAACTCATCCTTAAATTTTTTCCATTCGGAAGGAACACTGACCCAGCAGTCAACCTTAACCGTAAATGCATCATTGGACATCCAGTACTTGAGAACCTCTTCTTTTATGAGCGTAGTTACAAGCACCATTTTCTTATTGTTAACGGTAATCCATTCCTGTTGTGAATTATCTTCGGGGGATTTGATTTCCGTAAGTCCGTTGTATATTTTGCTTTGTGCCGGAATGACAGCATCTATAACTGCATTCTGGTAATCACAGGAAAGCAGGTATGAATTTTCATAATAATCGCGACATCCTGCAGAAATACCTGAAGATGTATGTGTGCAGGCTGATAAAACCAGGATCAGGGAACAAAACAGAGTGATTATTTTCATATTTTTGCTCAAATTAGACAAAAGACAGCCAGAGTCAGACAAAGTTTATGCTTAAATGATAAAAGAAAAAAAATACCTATATTGATAGATATGTCATAGAAACGAGTACGTCATTATTTTGGATCCTTTTCGCAGTTTGTTTTCGTTCTACATTTTTTATGTGAGTTTCTTGGAAGGAGTTTCTTATGCTTGATATGTCACTATCTTTTGACAAAATAATTTCTGGCTTCAAATGGAACAGATCTCCAAAAGACTATGTTCTAAAAGATAATCAGATCCTGATTACAACAGCTCCTCATACAGATCTCTGGCAACGAACCTACTATCATTTTCAGAACGATAATGCTCCAGTTTTTCAGATGGAGTCGGATGAACTGTTTTTCTCCTTCATCGTTAAAACTGAGTTCATGGATAGTCACCACAGATTTGATCAGTGCGGTGTGGTTCTATATCTTGACGGAGAAAACTGGGCAAAGGCTTCTGTTG
>JAGDBH010000111.1 GCA_017959135.1 Succinivibrio sp.
TACATTATTCAGACATGAATAATAGAATATATTATTTGTTCTTATTATATTGATTAAGATGTTTACCATATATAATATTTGTTTATATTATATATGGTAAACATCTTAATCAATATAATAAGAACAAATAATATATTCTATTATTCATGTCTGAATAATGTATATGTTTTATATGGGAATTATTTCTTCTGAGACTTTGTTGTTAGACAAAAGAGAATTGAGTTCTTTGATAATGTTCTTTCTCAGGGGGTAATCGATTTGTTTTCAATTTGTCTAATCTTCAGCTTTTTTTTGAACAGATTAACTTGAAAATCTCTTTATTCGTTCACATATATAGGGGTGTATCTCTCGGATTATCAGTTTTGTTTTTCTCTTTTTTGAGCATTTTGAGCTATTGTTTTCAATATATTATGCAATTTCATCTCAAAATGTGGACTGAGCCTACAAGCTTGTGTACAAAGATTTTTGCTCAAAGAAAAAATGATATAATTCTTCTAGTTTGAAGATATGTTAATCAATATTAAGATAATTTTCCGAGATTGACGCTTTTAGCTTAAGACAATAAGTATAAGGCGTTAACGTTAATAATCAGATTTGATATCTGGTAGTCAGAATCCTTCTATTGAACGGATGATGACTCTTATACGAAGTAGTTAGCTATATAATGACTGAAACCAAAACTATAAAAAAATCTTCTACCAGAAAGAAAAAAGTAGAGAACAATGAAATGATCCTGCCTCTTATCACCTTAAGAGCCCTGATCATTACACCTAATTCCAAGCTTCAGATTACAGCAGCTCGTGAGAGTTCAATTGCAGCTTTCGAATATGCTAAAACTCAGGATGATGCGAATATTGCAGTCTTCTGTCAGTTGAATGAAGTTGATGAGAAACCTGATTTCAAGGAGCTGCATAAGACCGGTGTTCTATGTACACTCCTGAACATGAAGAAAAAGGATTCTAATACCTATCAGTGTCTGATTTCCGGTTATACCAGAATCAAGCTTCTGGAGGTTATTGATGAGCCTGGTTCTTCATTTAGAAAAGCTCGTGTGCTGGTTTTAGAAGAGCCAGAGCTTTCTCCTAAAGAGATTAATGACACTCTGAATGTTCTTAAATCCTGTCTTGAGTATTCTATTGAAAGCTCAGACAAGACTTCTCGTGCTCTAATTGAGGACAGTGTTCCTAAGCACCTTGTTACAGCAATCCTGGAAGAGTCATCTCTTTCAAGACTTACTGAGATGCTGACACAGCTTTTAAAACTGGACAGTCAGACCAAGTTTATGCTGCTCTCAACTCTAAATCCTGTTGAGAGAGGACGTATTATCATCAGTCTTTTAAATGGCTACTCATACAAGTCAGAGCTTGAGAACCGTATTATTGATCTTGCAAAGCGTTCAATGGAAAAGAACCAGAAGGAATACTTCCTGTCAGAACAGCTTAAGGCAATCAAGAAGGAACTTGGCATTACTCTGTCTGAAGAGGATGATATTCAGAATCTGGTTACCCGTAACGAGAATCTGAATGCTCCTGAGTATGTTCACAAGAGAATTGAAAGAGAGATTAAGAAGCTTAATTCCATGAGTGTAAACTCATCCGAGTACTCAATTGTAAGAAACTATGTTGAGACTCTGTTAACTCTGCCATGGAATTACGGTACTCCAATCAACGTAGATTTAAAGAAGGCTAAAGAGATTCTTGATAAGGAACACTATGGCCTGACCAAGGTTAAAGACAGAATTTTAGAGTATCTTGCTGTTCAGTCTCGTGCGGACAAGCTGCACGGACCTATCATCTGTCTGATGGGACCTCCTGGTATCGGTAAGACTTCATTAGGTAAGTCAATTGCCAATGCAACCGGAAGAAAGTACGTTCGCGTGGCATTAGGCGGTGTGAATGACGAGGCTGAAATCCGCGGTCACAGAAGAACCTATATTGGAGCTCTTCCAGGTCGAATCATCTCCAACATGGTAAAGGTTGGTGTTAACAACCCATTATTCCTGTTAGATGAGATTGATAAGGTTTCAGCATCTGCTCACGGTGATCCTTCATCTGCACTGCTTGAGGTTTTAGATCCAGAGCAGAACTCAACCTTTGAGGATAACTACATTGAGATTGATTACGATCTGTCCAATGTAATGTTTGTTACAACAGCTAACTCCTACAATATTCCTGGACCACTTCTGGACAGAATGGAGATTATTGATCTTTCATCATATACAGAGGATGAGAAGTTCAATATTGCCAAAGAGCACCTGCTGCCTAAGCAGTTAAGACTTGCTCATGTAACAGATAAGGAAATCTCTATTGACGATAAGACTCTGCTACACCTGATTCGTTACTATACTCATGAAGCAGGTGTGCGTGAGCTTGAGAGAATTCTTACCGAGCTGATTCGTAAGACCATCAAGGATCTGATGATTTCTCATCCTAAGGCAAAGAAGTTCAAGCATACCGCTATTAACGTGGATGATGTTCATCGTATGCTTGGTCCTGAGAGATATGACTTTACCTCCAAGCTCAATGACAACAAGGTCGGTATCGTAAACGGTCTGTCCTGGTCATCATTAGGCGGCGATATTCTTCAGCTTGAAGCTGTTGCCAACGAAGGTAAGGGCAAGCATCAGCTGACCGGTAAGCTTGGTGAGGTGATGAAGGAGTCTATTTCTACAGCTATTACCGTAGTAAGAACTCTCTCTAAGGATCTTCACCTGAATTCAGATTTCTTTGAGACCTGTGATCTTCATGTTCACGTTCCAGAGGGAGCTGTTCCTAAGGATGGTCCTTCTGCTGGTGTCGGTATGGTTACCGCTGTTGTTTCAGCTCTAACCGGCAATGCAGTAAGAGCAGATGTTGCCATGACCGGTGAGATTACACTTCGTGGTGATGTGCTTCCTATCGGCGGTCTTAAGGAGAAGCTGTTAGCTGCAATGCGTGGCGGAATCAAGACTGTAATGATCCCTAAGGAGAATGAGAAGGATCTATGGGATATTCCTCATGTGGTACAGGAAAAGATGACCATCAAGCCTGTATCCCGTATTGAAGAGGTTCTAAAGACAGCGCTTGTTTCTGATCCTTACAAGTTCAAGCCAACCACCATGTGGAAGCTTAAGGATAAGAAAGCTGCGACAACTTCCAGGAAGACTACCGCAGCTGCAAAGAAAAACGTTTAACTTATAAATCTCCTCACAACGAGGAGATTTTCAGTATCAGGCAGGCAAGTTTTGCCTGAGTAAAGATTTAATTAGTATTAGTGGGGCTATTCGCTGAGTTATGAGTGACAATAATAACAAAGACGATTTTGTAAAGTTTGACGACGAAGTTGCAGACGACAAAAAGAAAAGCGGTATTGAGGATGAGATTACCAAGATCTTCAAATCTGCAGATTCTCTGATTGAAGTTCTTGAGAAGATTGCACCTCAGATCAATTCTGACAAGGTTGTTAATCCAGAGGCTTTCCTTAAGATTATCAAGCCATTATGCATCAGTGTAGAGAATACACTGCCAATGCTGATGGAGTGCCAGGATAATCTTGAGTATCTGAAGGATGATAATTCTTTTGTTCTAAGACAGAAGATTGCTCACATTGAGGATGATCTTCTGCCTCCAATTATTGAGTACATCAGAGCACACGACAAGAAAGACTAGTTTTCTGTCTGATTTCTTGAGGTTCTGTTCATCTGTATATTGCTTTGAACAGAACAGTGCATAGCATCTGAAGAAATACTTCAGTATTGTGGCTGACCTCATCTAATTACCTGAATAAACTTGCTTTAACAGAGTAAGAGTGTCAAAATCAGGTGTTAATTTGTTCCAAAAGGGAAGCATAAGGTTGCGGAGATAATAAAAAAATGTTGACCGATAAACTGCGTGACGGTGCGCATGGAAAAGTTTTTAAGATAATTTTCTGGATTATTATTTTATCCTTCATTTTCGCTGGTGTTGGTAATTACCTGATTCCAAGACTGAATACCGATCCTGTTGAGATTGGTGATATCAAGATTTCTGCTAATCAGTGGAATTCAAGCTATCAGGATCAGGTTAGAGCAATGCAGAACCAGTATGGTCCATCAATTCACGATATGCTTGAGAATCCTGAGACCGTTAAGGTTTTAAGAATGCAGGTTCTGGAGCGTCTTGTTGACAATGCAGCTTTAGCTTCAGAAACCTACAAGCAGGGCATTCGTATCGGTGATGAGCAGGTTAAGGATGCTATCCGTAAGGAAAAGGCTTTCTTCAAGGATGGCAAGTTCAATAACGATCTGTTCCTAGCAACTGTTAAGAACATGGGCTCATCTCCAGATTACTTTGCACAGCAGATGAGAGCTTCTTTAGCTCAGGAAACTATTGCTGAGCCTATTCTAAGATCAGCTTCAACTGTTTATCCTTACGAAGTTGAGCTACTGGCAAAGCTTTTTGCTCAGACCAGAGTTGTTGATTTATACAGCATCAATCTGAAGGATATCAGAGATACCATTACTCTGTCAGATGAGGAAATCAAGAAGTTCTATGATGAGCACCATGACAAGTTCATGGCTCCAGCAACTGTTAAGTTCAACTATGTTGTGCTTTCTGTAAATGATTTAAAGAAGCAGGTTAAGGTTGACGATGCAAAGCTTGAAGAGTACTTCAATCTGAACCAGACCGACTTTACCATTCCTCAGAAGCGTGAGTGCTCACAGATTCTAATCAAGGCTTCAACTCCTGATTTTGAGAAGAAGGCTAATGAGGCTCTTGCTATGTTAAACGAGGGTAAGTCTTTTGAGTCTGTTGGTGAGAAATACTCAGATGACGCTGACTTTAAGAAGACTCACGGTTCTCTAGGCAACCTTGAAAAGGGCAATCTGTCATCACAGCTTGATATCGCTCTGTTCTCAATTGAGAAGGTTGGCGGATACTCAAAGGTTGTTGTTGATAATGCTGGTGCTCATATCATCCGTCTTGACGGTATCACTAAGGAAAGAATTCCTGCTTTAGCTGATGTTAAGGAGCAGGTAAAAGAGAAGTATGTTGATGCTCAGGCTCTGGATTTATTTACTCAGAAGAGCTCAACCTTTACCGATCTTGCATACGAGAATCCTGATTCACTTGATTTAGCTGCAGAGAAGGCTGAGGTTAAGGTTCAGCAGTCTGGTGCAGTTGCATTCGGTGACGAGTCTCTTCCTTGGCCTCTAAATACCCGTGAGGTTCAGAAGGTTGCATTTGATGAGAATGTACGTACCTCAAACCAGAACAGTAACATCATCCAGCTTGGTAATGATGCATGTGCATTTATCAATGTTACCGAGTACAAGGATGCAAGCTTAAAGAAGTTTGAGGATGTTGCATCAGAGGTTAAGACTGTTGCTGCAGAGGCAATCGCTTTTGACAAGGCTCAGGAAAAGCTTGAGGCTATCAAGGCTGCTGTTGCCAAGAATGAGAATGCTGCAACTGACGGTGTTGTTAAGTTAAATGCAAATCAGACCATCGCAAGAGGCGACAATGCTTATGATCCTAAGTTTATCTACGACGTATTCTCTGTAGTAAACAAGGAAAACAGCGGTGTGATTTCATCAAACAAGGGCAATCCAACTCTGATTGTTCTGAAGTCTGTTAAGACTGAAAGTGATGCTGATATTGAGAAGTACTCACAGTTTATCCGTGCTCAGCTGGTTCAGTTCAAGGTTGACAAGGCTAACTCCATGATTCACATGGGCGCAAGAGAGCTTAGCGATATTAAGTATAACGAGGATGCAATCAAGCTGGTTAACAGCCAGAACGCTTCAGCTGAATAACAGCATTCTGTTTTAAAGTTATAAGATGACCTCTGGATTGTATAATTCAGAGGTCTTTTTTTTAATCTGCTTATATTTTTGTTATTTTTTTATAAAAATTATTTACTAATTGTTTTAGAATGGATTTAACTCTTGGATTCATGTCTAATTTTTTTATATCAGTAATCTAATTGTAGGAAGATATATTAGGTAAGTAGAGCTTATGATTAGAGAATGTCTGTTATAAAGACATCAGGAATTCAGGATTTTTAATGTAGGGAGCAAGGCTGTTATATGAAGAAAGGCTTATTGGCAGGATTACTTGGATTATTTGTTTGTTCAGCTGTTAGTGCTGATGTGATGATTGAAGTTAGAAACGATACTTCTGATGACTGTTCACTGGCTATCAATGCAAGAGCTGACAAGACCAAATGGATTACTCAGGGATGGTATGTTTTCGCATCAGGTGAGGAAGCTCCTATCATCCTTAAGAACGTTAATGATATTCATAACGTATATGTTTACAACGACTGCCGCAAGGGCTCTTCAATAGAGAATTCAGAAACCAAGAAGGCATGGGTTAAGACCAGCTACAAGTTCAATGATGAGAATCCAAAGGATCATGAACCTGGCTATGAGGAAGTAACCTTCGAGCGTCTTCAGTCTGAGAAATATCAGATTCAGAACTAATCTGGCATCATTTCTGCATAAATATCTGTACCTGTAGTTATACGGCAAGATTTGCCGGCGCGGAGGTACAGATGTCTACTTTAACACTTACTCAACATGTAAACAGGCCTACGCCTAATGTCCAACAGAATGGTTTAAGGTTAAATCATTCTCTGGATGGTGTTGATCATAGAAAAAACAAGAACGAATTTTCTGAAGCTCTTGCCATTCTATCTGGAGCTGCCTCATCTGAGGCTTTAGATGAACTTAAAAGAGAAGAAAAAGAAGTCTCTTTGATTGATGACTATTCTGTTCTTTTGAATTCAGATAAATTTGCCAATAAGTCTTCAGATGAAAACAACGAAAATTCAAGACTGAATACAATTAAGGAAAAATTTGCCGTTCTTCAGGAAGATCCTGTGTCTAAGGACTGGGAAGTTTTAAATAATCAGACTAAGCCTGATGACTTCTCGATTCTGGATAAATTAGGAGACGGACTGCTTGCCGCGGCAAAATTTGCTACAGGTCTTTATTTGGGTAAGATTTTCTAGAATTTTCAGAAATGGGGGATGTGTCTGAACACATCCCTTATTGATTTTACCCGAGGCTTACGTCCAGGAACATCATCAGAATAAAACCAATCAGAACAGCAATAGTTCCTTTGTCTGAGTTTCCAAGATTATGAGACTGAGGAATAAGCTCTTCAATAACCACATACATCATGGCTCCGGCTGCAAAGGACAGAAACCATGGCAGAAGCGGAGCAACCATATCTGCCAGAAGAACAACCAGAATTGCCGCTGCCGGTTCGACTGCACCTGACAGACTTCCTAAGAGAAATGATTTTAACCGGGACATGCCATCTGCAAAGTAAGGCATGGATACCGCAGCACCTTCAGGAATGTTCTGAATACCGATACCTAAAGCCAGAATGGCCGTTGAACTTGTAAGTGTAAAATCCATTGCTGTAGCTGCTGAAACACCAACCGCCATACCCTCTGGAATATTGTGAATGGTAATTGCAAGAAACAGCAGGGTGTGTTTACTTAAGGATGATTTTGGACCCTCAGGTGATTTTGCCAGTACATGCAGATGAGGCAGTGATTTGTCTATGGCAATAAGAAACAGTATTCCAAGAACAAAGCCTCCTATGACAGGTACCATTTTGTAGGAGCCGTCGTAAGGGGAACTCTCAATTGCAGGCAGTATCAGAGAAAATATGGATGCTGCGAGCATGATACCCGCACTGAAGCCTAAAGACAGCTGAGTATAGATTCTATCCTTGTGTTTTAGCAGGATAAAAACAAAGGCTGAACCTATGGTTGTACACAGAAATATGAAGAGACCGCTGTAGCAGGCCAGTTTAAATGTATAAGAAAAATCTACAGGCATTTAATTCTTCCGGATAATCGTACTGGTTTCTATTATTAAGAATAGACTATAGGGGTAATTATAACCATTTGATTGTTATTTTTTATTTTTCTGAGAAATAAAGTTACCTTAAGCTAACTCTTATTGTCCATTATTCACTTTTTATTTAATAGCTGAACGGGGATTCGCGTATAAAATGAACTGAATTGAACGGGGATTTGCGTATAAAATGGACTGAATTGAACGGGGATTTGCGTATTTAGATTGATTTGAACGTAGATATTCACCTATAATAAGTGTAATTAAACGGGGATTTGCGTATAAATTAGACAGAATTGAATGGGGATTTGCGTATAATTTTGACTGATTTGAACGGGGATTTGCGTATATCTGTTTTAAAAAGGCGGATTATATAATGA
>JAGDBH010000016.1 GCA_017959135.1 Succinivibrio sp.
AGGCGCAGGCTTTCTCATACAGCTTCATGCCGATTTTAATATCATCCTCATCGCCTTTAAGATAGATTTTTGCTAATTCCACACACCCCTCAGGATTATCAGCCTTACAGGACTTTTCAAATAATTCCTTTGCTTTTCTTTGATTTCTTTTTGGATTTTTAGGATCATTTAAAATTCTACCAAGATTAGAGCATCCTTCAGAAAATCCCATATAACAGGCTTTTTCGTAACTATTCTGAGCTTTACTCAAATCATAATGACCGTATTTTCTGGTTTCATAGATTTTGCCTAGATTATTACAGCTGCCAGCATAATTCAGATTGCAGCCTTTATCAAAAAAAACAACTGCAGAGTCATATAAATCTTTTCCTAATGACTCCTTAAAATACATTTCAGCTAAAAGATGGCAGGCTTTACTGCTTTTCCCATCGCAGGCAATAGTCAGATATTTTTCGGCCTTTTTATAATCCTTATTTTTATATAGGAAAGTTCCTGCAAATTCACATTCACTGGTATTACCTTTATAACAGTCTTCTATAGCAGACTTGAATTCGCCATCCTCTGAATAAGCACAGAAACTTGAAAAAATAGACACTACTGCCAAGTAATAAAAAAAACATTTACTTCGCAATATCTGCATACACATATCCTCTCGCCTACGTCTTATATATAGAATGATAGAAAAGAAATGGGTGAGAATTAAAAAAACAGCTAATAATTACTTATTTTTTTTAATATTCTTTTATTTTTTCTAATCAGTTCACATTACGTACAAAGGCAGAATTAGAAAAAAATTACTAACACCAAAAAGTAGTTTTTTTTTCTTAAAATTACGATTCAGCATTCATATCCTTCTCTATCATCTTTGTACTCTGTCTTATCAGAGCGTTCTTTTGAGCAGCTCTGTAGTGCAGAAAATACAGAATTCCGCCAAGTACAGTCAGATACATTAGAAACTTTCCATAGGTACCAATCATAGAAGAAAGCCCTATTCCTCTATAGGCAAAATCTCTCCATATTTCAAATTCCCAGGTCAGAGGAAAACAGTATTTAACTGTATTAACCCAGTCAGGTAAAGTTCCAGATGCCATTAAGGCGCCGCCCATAATGAATCCAGGAGGTACCAGAAGGATCATACGGCTTCCACCTTCTCCAGGCTGATTTGTGGTCCAGGAAAAAATCAGTGCCATCAAGCCAATTGCCATCGCAGTCATAAAAATGCTTGGCAGATGAAAGAAATAGTTTCCGGAGAATCTTAACTGACCGAAGACCACGATTGCGGAAGTAACCAGAGTAATTGCGGTCGTATAAATCAGAGCATAAGGAATAAGTCTTGCGATTAGTACAGTGACATCGTTTTCAAGAACATTCTGCCAGCAGTTGGTAACCTTTAATCTGCCTACCAGCATCAGACAGGTCAGACCTAAAAGAATTGAGGAGAAGAAATATATAAAGGCGGAACAGATGTTAATTGTAGATGACATTGTTGGATTATATAAATCTCTATCCACAAGATGCATAGGCATAAGCATTGCTTTTGCACCATCTTCTGCCAGACCTTGAGAAATAGCTATCTTTGTACCAGATGACTGTGCTGCAATTTCATTGATAATCTTCTGCAGGTTTGATAAAGCCTGTCCATTCTGTGCAAGATTTGAGTAATCAGCAAGATAACCGATGTTAAAGGTAAGTTCAGAACGTGATATCGCCTTTTCGAGACCTTTAGGAATATAGAGTACTCCGATATTTCTGTCGTGTTCGAGTAATTTATCAACTGGCAGCGGAGTATGGTAAACCTCAGTAATTTCCACATAGGAACTGGTATTTAGAGACTCCACAAGAGAAGTGGAGTAATTGGTCGCATCCAGATCAATTACAGCAATTTTTCCTTCAAAGACAGTGGCATGAGTCATAATCAGAGAAAATATCAGAGTAGTTAGAATTGCCATCATAAAAGCAGCAATGTGATAAGGAATAAAATGCCCTCCCATCATAGCTTCAAATTCTTCAAAAATGGCCTGCCTGTATTTATTCATCATCAGATACCTCCATGGTCATACCAGGAAGACACTCTTTACAGTTTTCATCCAGATAGATTCTGACTTTAAACATGGTTAAATCAGCCTGACCATGTTCTCTTGTCATTCTTAAATCAGAGAACGAAGGAGCTGCGGTTGCAAATCTTACAGTTCCATTCACATAGGTATCAGAAGCGATCACATGGGCTTTGACTTTCTGTCCAGGCTTATAATTTAAAACCTGAGTTTCATTTACATAGATATCAAAATATTTTCTGGAGGTTTCCAGGACCAAGGCAGGAGCATTTGGAGAAATCATCTCTCCCTGCTGATACATGATGTTAAGAATCTTTCCATCTTCAGGAGCCTTTAAGATCAAACGGGAATTATTCAGTTCAAGCTGTCTTAAATCTGCCTCAAGCTGTCGCAGCTGAGCCTTCATGGACTCAAGAGTATTATTAGCATTTGCAATAGCAAGACGAGAATTACTTATAGAGGTTAGAGTCATACCTGCGGCACTACCGGTAGTACGTAATTTCTCAAGCTCCTCCTTTGAAGCACCTGCAGTCGCAGCATCTAGGGCACGTTGAGCCTGAACTCTTGTGGCTTTTGCTCTTGTCAGCGCAGATGAATTGCTGTCATAGGCTGACTTTGAAATACTTTTTGAGGTAATCAGTTTTCTTGAGCGATCATACTCAAGGAAAGCAAGATTCTCCGCAGAACCGGCAGAGTTTAGAGCCGCCTGAAGCTGTTCAATATTATGGTACTGGGTTTTCTCTTCAAGATCGGTATTCCTGGTATCAATCTCAATCTGAGTCATCTGATGAGCTATTGAGGCCTTCTGCGCATCAATCTGAGCCTTGAGTTTATCAATGGAAATGGACATATCCGCATCATCAAGAATCATGAGGATATCTCCTTTTTTTACAACCTGAGATTCCTCGATATCTCTTTTTACAAGGCGACCACCAACATTTTCAAATGCAACATTGATTTCATCTGCAGTTACAACTCCAGATTTAATTCTCATAGCAACAGAAGCTGCATCACCTCGGGAACCGAAGAAAATCAGAATTGAGCTTACAGAAAGCAAAACAAGCATTGTAGCAATCACACGAATGATGCTACGAGAGTGAGATGAGTTAAGTTTCTCCATGGATTTAATAAGACTGTACTAAAGCCTTTCGTAGAATTCTCAACCAAGGAACAGGTTACCGAAAAACTTGTACGGGGCA
>JAGDBH010000112.1 GCA_017959135.1 Succinivibrio sp.
AACATCATAAATAAATCTGTTCAGAGCTGTAGCTCTCTGTACAAGTCCCTTCTCAAGTATTTCCCAGTCATCTTTGGAGATAACTCTTGGAATTGAGTCATAAGGGAACAGTTGCTCCTTAAATACCCCGTTTTTGTAAATACCGAACTTGACACCATAGCGTTCAAGCCAGGAATTTACTGCGTTTCTGCCTTCTAATAATGTTTCCATGAGATTCTCTCTTATTTTTTTTATTCACAATTTATTAATATCAGAGAAAACAGCGAGATTTATGCCTGAAGCTCGATTTCACAATTGAGATACAAATTGCTCAAAATTGGAAAAAACATTGCACTATTTATTTTCATTTTCTTAAGAAGGAAAGAATCGTAATGCTCAAAAAAAAGAGAAAATCGGTAGAGATCAGATATCGGAAAATAACAGAAAAAAGCTAATCCTAGTCTAAGTATGGAGTTTCAAAATACGAAAGGTTTACACATTTATACATTGAGGACTCACCATGAGCGAACAAATCATCACTACACAGCCTGTACAGAAAAAAACAATGAGTAGAAGAGCCTACTCAATATTTACGGTTCTATTTATTGTGACTTTTTTTTTCATAACTGTTATTGTCAAAGCAGGAGATAAGGTTGCAGCTTCTTCCTATGAGCCAGAAGTTCAGACAATCTGTACAATGCTTCACCTTCTCCCTATTATCACAGTATTCCTCTTTTCCTTTTTCTGCATGGCCAGAAGACTTCGTGACTGTGGAAAAAACACCTATTGCGCATGGTTCATCCTGATTCCGATTTTTGGTTTAGGCTACGTTATATATCTTTGTTTTCCAAAGAGAAAAGTCCTAGCTCAGAATTAAAGCATTCTTCCTTTAATTCTCTATCGTTGTATAGAGGATTATCCATTCCAGACGGTTATTCACACCTGCAGAATCTACTCTGCACCGAAATCAGATCCCATGCAAGATCACAGTTTTTCTGATAAAATACACAGATATTGGAGAAACACATGTCAGAAAGATTTAAACCATACGCAACAGTCGCTCTTATCATTGAGCACAACGGAAAATATCTAATCGTAGAAGAGTACAACGAAGATCAGAACAACCGACTGGTTTTTGGTAATCCATGCGGACATATTGATGGAAAAGAAACAATTCTTGAAGCCGCCAAAAGAGAAGGTTATGAAGAAACCGGCGCTGAAGTTGAAATTATGAATCTGATTTCTATCAATGACTACGTAAAAGACAACGAGACCATTTACAGATTCTGCTTTGAAGCAAAATTCAAGGAAATACCGGAGAATCTTAAGGCAGATGATCCTGATCATGAGATTCTGGCTGTTAAATGGTATACAAAAGAGCAGATCTACTCTGGAAAAGACTGCTGGAGAACCCGTCTTGTGGGTCAGAATTTTGATGACTACTTTGCAGGCAAAAGATACCCTGTTGATCTTATAAGAAGTATTCATCCTTAAAGCAGACAGCTTTCTGTTTAGACTGAAAAAACACGTTTCATTTTATTCCCTTTCCCGATTTTGGACAGGGATTCAAAGCAAAAGACTTACTTATGATTTTTGATCCAAAAATACCTTATGACGAGCTGAAGGGAAAACACGTTGTGCTTGGCCTTTCAGGTGGTGTTGATTCCTCAGTAAGTGCTGCAATTCTAAAAGAACACGGCATGAAAGTAACAGCTCTTTTCATGAAGAACTGGGAAGAGGATGATAACGACTCCTACTGTGCAGCAGCACAGGACCGCGAGGATGCTCAGAAGGTTTGCGACAAACTTGGTATTGAGCTTAAGACCATCAATTTCGCAGCAGAGTACTGGGATAATGTATTTGAAATCTTCCTGTCTGAATACAAGGCAGGACGTACTCCAAATCCAGATATTCTCTGCAACAAGGAAATCAAATTCAAGGCCTTCATGGATTATGCAACTCAGGTTCTGAAGGCTGACTATATTGCTACAGGACATTACTGTCAGAGAAGTTTCAACACTGAAAGAGCTCATCTTTTAAGAGGCTTCGACAAGAACAAGGATCAGAGTTACTTCCTGCATGCAATCGGACAGAATATTCTGGAGAAGGTTCTCTTCCCTGTAGGTGATCTTGAAAAACCAAAGGTAAGAGAAATCGCAGAATCTCTTGGCTTAGCTACAGCAAAGAAAAAAGACTCAACCGGAATCTGTTTTATCGGAGAAAAGAGATTCCACGAATTTTTATCTAAATATCTTCCAGCTCAGCCTGGTCCTATCAAGACAGTTTCAGGACAGGTTGTGGGACAGCACGACGGCCTTATGTACGCCACCATCGGACAGAGAAAAGGTCTGAATATCGGTGGAACAAAGGACGGTAACGGCAAACCTTGGTACGTTGTAGACAAGGATGTTAAGAACAATACTCTAATCGTGGCTGAAGGCAATGACGACAAGGCTCTGTACTCAATCGGACTGAATGCAATCTCAGAAACCTGGATAACAGAATGTCCAAACTTACCATTTGAGTGCACTTGCAAAATTCGCTACCGTCAGCCTGATGTTGAATGTACAATTTACCGCGAAAAGGAAAACCTGAGAGTTATGTTCAAAAAACCTGTTGCTGCTGTTGCACCTGGTCAGTCAGTTGTGTTCTATGACGGACCTGACTGTTTGGGCGGAGCTGTAATTGATAGTCACATCAAAGGATAAGCTGTATGACCGATATAAAATCAGAAACAATCGCCCTTGCAGCATTATTTCAGTGTTGCACTCAGATCCAGAGACTGGCATCAACCGGATACTACGATGAACAATCCGTTTCCTGTGTAATCAGAGCTCTTCTGGTTACAGACCCAAGAACCATTGAGGATATCTATGAACCATCACGACTGATGGTTGGATTCAAACAGCTGGTGGACAGCTTTGGTAAATCAGATGTTACCAAGACAGCGACAACCATCGAAGTTACAAAGATGGCTTTGAAGCTGATTTCGCTGGCCCACAATGTTGAGCGGAATTCAAAGATCTTTTCAAGACTTTCCGATGAAATTGACAGTCTGAAAAGAGCAGTTACGGCAGAACATCCTGATTTCTTCGAAGCCGGAATTTCTGTAGTAAACGATCCTACCAACATCCACCTTTTTGGTTCCCTGTACCAGTCAATTATCAGTCCTAATTTTGCAAAACTCCTAATCTACGGAGAAGAGAGACATCTTAGAATTCCTGAGAACCAGGAAAAAATCAGAGCTCTTCTGCTTGCAGGAATCAGAGCTGTAATTCTATGGAGACAGGTTGGCGGAAGAAGAAGATTCCTGGTATTTCGTCGCAAGGCAATTTTAGAATACGCACAAAAGTTTTCCTAACAGTTCGCTAAACACTATCTTATGAGGATTAAAATGAACTTATCATCACTATCTGCAATTTCACCATTGGACGGACGTTACGGTTCTAAGACCGAAGAACTAAGACCAATCTTCTCAGAGTACGGTCTGATGCGTTTCCGTGTTCAGGTTGAACTTACATGGTTAAAACACCTTGCAGCTTGCGAAGAAATAAAAGAAGTTCCTGCTTTTTCAAAGGAAACAATTGCTTTTATTGATAACATCATCGCTAATTTCTCAGAAGAAGACGCTTTAGATATCAAGAAGCGTGAAGCAGTAACCAATCACGATGTTAAGGCTGTTGAGTACTTCCTCAAGGATAAGACTGCAAACTGTGAAGAAATTGCAAAGGTTAAGGAATTCATTCACTTTGCATGCACCTCTGAAGACATCAACAACAACTCTCACGCTTTAATGTTAAAGACTGCTCGTGAGGAAGTTATTCTTCCTGTTATTGATGAGATCATCGCTAAGATCACCGAGCTTGCTCACAAGTATGCTGATGTTCCTCTACTGGCAAGAACCCACGGTCAGCCTGCATCACCTACCACCATCGGTAAGGAGATGGCAAACGTTGTATACCGTATGCGCCGTCAGCGCAAGCAGATCGAAGCTGTTGAAATCATGGGCAAGATCAATGGTGCAGTTGGTAACTTCAACGCTCACAGCGTTTCATATCCAAACGTTGACTGGTATGAATTCTCTAAGAAGTTTGAAGAGGATCTAGGTCTGACCTTCAATCCATATACAACTCAGATTGAGCCTCATGACTACATTGCAGAGCTGTTCGCTGCTGTAGACAGATTCAACACTATTCTTATCGACTTTGACAGAGATATCTGGGGTTATATTTCAAACGGTGTTTTCACCCAGAAGACTATTGCCGGTGAAATCGGTTCTTCAACCATGCCTCACAAGGTAAACCCAATTGATTTTGAGAACTCAGAGGGTAATCTTGGTATCGCTAATGCCCTGTTTGTTCACCTAGGCAACAAGCTTCCAATTTCTCGTTTCCAGAGAGACCTGACAGACTCAACTGTTCTACGTAATCTAGGTGTTGCTTTCGGTTACTCAATTCTTGCATACAAATCAACTCTAAAGGGTATCTCAAAGCTTCAGGCAAATGCAGAGCATACTGCAGTTGAACTTGATAACAACTGGGAAGTTCTTGCTGAGCCATATCAGACTGTAATGCGTCGCTATGGCATTGAGAATCCATACGAGAAGCTGAAAGCATTAACCCGCGGTCAGAAAGTAACCAAGGAAATCATGGAGAACTTCCTTGAGGAACTTGATATGCCAGAGGAGGCAAAGGCTCTGTTAAGAGGTCTTACCCCTGCCAAGTATATCGGTCGCGCAGTTCAGTTTGCAAAAGATATCTAATTTCTGTTTTAGATATAAACCGCTTTAAATAGAAGACTGGAGTAGCTTAGCAAAAAGCTCTCCAGTTTTTTTATTGTCCTGATATAGTCAAGTCCTATAACTAAGTATACAAAATCAGTATTAGAAAAAATCCTCATAATCAGATACCTTATTTTCTAACAATTAAAAATAAGGAAATAATCTATGAACAATACAATCCCTTTTAAATACGACTATGTCGGCAGCTTCCTGAGACCTGCTGCAGTCAAAAACGCAAGAAATCTGTACAAGGCAAAGAAGATTACAGCTGAAGAACTTAATGTTGTGGAAAACGAGGAAATTGCCAAGCTAATTCAGAAACAGAAGAATGCAGGCTTCCACGTAATTACAGACGGCGAGTACAGAAGAGCCTACTGGCACCTTGATTTCTTCTGGGGATTAAATGGTATTGAAGAGACTGAATTAAGTCACGGTTATTTCTTCCATGGAGAGGAGACAGCTAAGGGCTCTATCAAGGTTACCGGCAAAATCACCGGTGAGAATCATCCATTCGTACAGTACTTCAAATTTGTTAAAGAGTTTGAAGATGAGAATACTGTTGCAAAACAGACCTTCCCTGCTCCTGCACAGCTTTTAGCCGAGCTCTTCAGAAAAGACAACATCGAGAACACTAAGGCAGTCTACCCTGATATCAATGTTCTGATTGAGGATATCGGTGCTGCATACAGAACCGTAATTAAAGAGCTTTATGAGGCTGGCTGCAGAAACATTCAGTTAGATGACTGTACATGGGGTATGTTCGTAGATGAGAAATACTGGGCTAACCGTCAGAACGGAAATGTTTCCTTTGAGGATGAGGCAAACAAGTATCTGAAGGTAAATAACCTAGCTCTAGAAGGAAAGCCTGCTGATCTGACCATCACCACCCATGTCTGCAGAGGCAACTACCACTCAACATACGCCTGCACTGGTCCATACGATAAGATTGCACCATTCTTATTTGCAAAAGAGAATGTCGATGCATTCTATCTTGAGTTTGATGATGAGCGTTCAGGTGGATTTGAATCTCTTAAGTATATTCCAAAGGACAAGAAGGTTATTCTTGGCTTAATTACCTCAAAGAGAGCTGATCTTGAGGATAAGGATTTCATCAAGCAAAGAATTGCTGAAGCTTCTAAGTACGTTGATCTGGACAGGTTAAATCTATCACCTCAGTGCGGTTTTGCTTCATGTGAAATCGGCAATAAGTTAACTGATGAAGATCAGTGGGCAAAACTGAAGCTAGTTAAAGAAATAGCAGACGAAGTCTGGGGAATGAATTAGCTGAAAGACTAAAAACTAAATAAAAAAAGAACAGCTAATACTTTTATATACTCTGCTGTGCAATAAAAAAAGACGAAAAAATGAACCATCTAGGTTCCTTTTATTTAGGAGTTCACATTTATACTGAAATTAGTCTCTCGAATCCTCTGAGCTGCGAACTTTTTGTACCGCCTTAACCCAACGGGAATCAAGCTTTTTTA
>JAGDBH010000002.1 GCA_017959135.1 Succinivibrio sp.
CCAGGATTAATTCGAATGAAACTTATAAATAGAAACTTCTATCTTGATAAGCTCCTGTCAGTAAAAGACATCCCCGATATCAAGGTAATTACAGGCATAAGAAGAAGTGGTAAATCTAAACTAATGGATGCTCTGATCGAGAAAATAGCAGAGGATCCAAATGCAAACATTGTACGCATCACATTAAATTTAAAATTATTTGAAAACCTGCTGGATGGAAATGAACTCTACAAATACATAGACAGCCAATATGATTCATCCAAGGCAAATTATCTTTTCATTGATGAAGTTCAGATGTGTGAAGGTTTTGAAAGAATAGTCAACAGTATCTATGAAGAAGAAAGGTTCGATATCTATTTAACAGGTTCCAACGCATTTCTGTTATCTAGCGATCTTGCAACACTATTTGGAGGAAGAGTATACGAAATAAGTCTTTATCCATTTTCTTTTAGAGAATATCTTGAATACTACCCAAGCACAGATATAGATCAGGCATTTGATCTTTTTGTAAAAAAAGGCGGTATGTCTGGCTCCTACCTTTACAGGACGGATGAAGAAGCAAGAAAATACGTAAACGGCATTTATAGAACCACTATTACCAAGGACATTGTAAGAAAGTTCAAAATAAAAAATGAAGATCTGCTTATTATGATCGGAAACTTTTTAATGGATAACGTTGGAAATCAGACATCCATAAGAAATGTTTCAACAAAACTTACATCAGGAACCTATAAAACTAACGATAAAACAGTAGGCGCCTACATAAATTACTTTTGTAAATCCTTTCTTTTTTACCCTCTTCAACGATACGATATCAAAGGAAAACGTTACCTGGAATCGGATAAAAAATACTATCTTTCAGATTTATCATTCAGGTTCGCTGAAATCGGTACCAAAAACGCAGACTATGGTCATTTATACGAAAATATTGTAGCAATCGAGCTTCTTAGAAGAGGTTACGAAGTATATGTGGGAAAGCTTTACGAAAAAGAAGTGGATTTTGTTGCTATAAAGGAAGGCGAAAAACTATATATACAGGTTTCAGACGATATTTCAAGGAAAGAGACATTAGAACGAGAGCTTTCTCCTCTTCATTCAATAAAAGATGCCTATCCCAAAATACTCATTGCCCGTACAAAACACGAAGAAATGCAGCAGGAAGGAATTAGAATAATCGATATAGCAAGATGGCTTATCACTTCGCAAATTTAAAAAAAATTTATAATTGCGAAATGAGATTTTAATAACTTCTTACAAATCAATAAATAAAAAAACGGTGCTATAAACTAATACAGCACCGTTCACGAATATTAAAAAGTAATCTTTTTACTTGTTTAAAGCCTCAAGAACATAGCTCTTTAAAGTCTCATAATCAGGCTTTAGAACAACACTCTTAGACTCAGCAGAAACTTTGTCAGCCAATGCCTTTGGAAGAGGGACATCAATATTCAGAATTCTGTCAACATCACTCTTGAACTTGGCAGGATGAGCGGTTCCAAGGAAAATACCGGTCTCCCCTTCCTTCAGATTGTCTGCAAGAATCTGGTAGGCAATTGCAGCATGAGGCTCAGCAATATAACCAGTCTTCTTATAAAGAGTCTGCATGGTTTTCTCGGTCTGTTCATCACTCATAGAACCAAAGTCAAAATCTGACAGCTTCCAGCCCTGCATCTTAACCAGAGCTTCTACTCTTGGCCAGTTATTAGGACGGGAGATATCCATTGCATTTGAAAGAGTTGCAACTGTCTTATGAGGCTCCCAGTTACCGCTCTTGAGATAACGAGGAACAGTATCGTTAGCATTGCAGGAAATTACAAAGCGAGCCTTTAGACCTAAAGCCTTGGCAATAAGACCTGCAGTAATATTACCGAAGTTACCGCATGGTACAGAGAAGACAACCTTCTCACGCTTCTCCTTTGGCAGCTGAGCAACAGCTTCAAAGTAGTAGGAAACCTGAGCTAACAGTCTTGAAATATTGATTGAGTTGGCACTGTTAAGTCCGATTTTCTCTTTAAACTCAGCATCATCAAAGGCAGTCTTAACCATGTCCTGACACTGGTCAAAAATACCCTCAACCTGAACAGCCTTGATATTCTTGCCTAAGGTTGCAATCAGCTTTTCCTGAAGCTCGGAGATTTTACCCTTTGGATAAAGAACAACCACGTTGATGCCCTTCTGCTCATAGAAGGCAGCAGCTACAGCAGCACCAGTATCACCTGAGGTTGCAGTCAGAATGGTTAGGTCCCTGTCACCCTTAACTGCACTTAAAACACGAGCCATGAAACGGGCACCAAAATCCTTGAAAGCAAGGGTTGGACCGTGGAAAAGCTCCAGAGCATAGATATTCTCATCAGCCTTTACAATTGGAGCCTTGAAGGTAAAGGCATCCTTCACGATTGCCTCTAAGGTTGGGATTTCATCACCGATAAGATGACGCAGAATCTTAGCTGAACGCTCAGCTAGAGGCATATCCAGAAGTTCGTCGATATTGCTAAGAGGCTCAATATGATCAGGGAAGAACAGGCCCTGATCTCTACCGATACCTTTTACAACAGCCTGTGAAAAGCTGACCTTTTCACTGTGATCTTTTAAGTTAAATAATTCCATAGAAATCTCTTTTATAGTTCTTCAGCATATGAGCCGCGTCTGTCAATCTTGCAGATATGACAGAAACCATCTTCATTAGCGATAAAATTACGTTCAAGGTATTCTTTCATCTCTTTTGCCTTCTCAAGATCTTCAAAGATTGAGAACACAGATGAACCAGAACCTGAAATACCTGTTGCCAGAGCTCCAATTGAAGCGCCGTGTTCACGGGCATCTGCAAAACCAGGAATCAGTGATGCTCTGTAAGGCTCAGCAATAACATCCACCAGCAGCTTTGATGCCAGCTTGTCATTATGGGTATGGCAGGCATGAACAAAAGCAGACAGTCTGCGACCATAGGTAATCACATCAGCTCTTGAGTATTCCTTTGGCAGAATCTTTCTTGCTGCAGAGGTTGAAACCTTGATGCCCGGGAAGCATGAAACCCAGTACCAGTTGTCAAAATCAGGCAGAGTTGTGGAAATACAGCCATCTTCCTGAACAATCAGCTGCAGACCGCCAAAGTAGCATGGAGCAACATTGTCATAGTGAATAGAGCCGGAGATTTTTCCTTCAAGCTGTCCCATCAGCTCAAGACGTCCGTTCTCTCCCAGTACATTTCCATGAATTGTATCCAGGGCCAGAACAGCGGCAACCACACTAGATGCAGATGAGCCAAGACCTGAACAGATAGGTAGATTCTTGGACAGTTCCATATGAACATCCATTACCTCTTTTCCCATCTTTTCAAGCTTGTCCTTAAATAAAAGGTAGGCATCATAGACAATGTTCTTCTTAGAATCAGTAGGAAGCTTATGTGCATACTTGCCGGTTACACTTACTGAGCAGCCTGAATTTTCAGAGCTGCTGATAATAATCTCATCACCCAGTACGGCACCTGAGATAGGCTTTAAGGCTGCACCAAGCAGATCAAAGCCTACAGATAGATTTGCAGCAGAGGCAGGAGCAAAAGCTTTAAATTTCTTCTGCATTTTTAATCCTCATGAGTCCAGTTCTGAAGACGTAGAACATCTGACAGAACACCGGCCGCAGTAACCTCGGTACCAGCACCGTAACCACGGATAACCAGCGGAATTGGCTGGTAGTATAAGGTTGTAAGAGCAAGAGCATTCTCACCGTCACGAACTCTGAATAAAGGATCCTCAGGACCAACTTCACGCAGCTGACAGAATACCTTGCCATCTCTGATGCAGCCTACATAACGTAGAACCTTGCCCTTTGACTTGGCCTCTGAAACCTTCTTTGAGAACTCGGCATCGGCATTCTTCAGGTTGGCGATTACTTCCTTGGCATTGCTGCCCTTCAGGTATTTAGGATCAACAATTGAATCAATCTTTACATCAGAAAGCTCAAGCTCCATTCCGTTTTCACGGGCTAGAATCAGAAGCTTGCGACCAACATCCATACCATCTAAATCATCAGCAGGATTTGGCTCGGTAAAGCCCTTCTCATAAGCAATCTGGGTTGCCTCAGACAGAGTCTTTCCGTCTTCAACAAGACCGAATATAAATGATAGGGTGCCAGACAGAATACCGGCAAAATCAATCAGCTCATCACCAGCTGCCAGCTGATTCTGCATGGTGTTGATAACAGGAAGACCTGCACCTACGTTTGCTTCATACAGGAACTTGCGGTGATGAAGCTTGGCAGCCTCACGAAGCTTCTTATAGAAATCAAAGCTTAAGGTATTTGCCTTCTTGCTAGGGGTTACAATGTGGTAACCAGCCTTCATATAGTCAATGTAAGAGTTTGCAAGCTCCTCTGAGGTTGTACAGTCAACCAGAATTGGGTTTAAAAGATGAGCTGACTTGATTAGAGCCTCAGCAGTCTCTGGAGTTAAAGCATCTGATTCTGATTCAGCAAGAAGCTCTCTGTAGTTTTCAAGATCAACACAGTTTGGATCAGAGATAAAGTGTTTAGAGTTACCTACACCTACAACTCTGATATCAATGCCCTGTTTTGATGAAAGCATCTCACGCTGACGCTTGATCTGTGACAGCAGCTCACCGCCGACACCGCCGCAGCCTAAAAGCACAATATCAAGTCTCTGTCTGGAGTTGAAGAAAGCGGTATGAGCAAAGGCAACAGCCTCAGGCACACGCTTCTGGGAAATAACAGCAGAAATAGAACGCTCTGATGAGCCCTGGGCAATTGCACGAATATTTACGTTGGCCTCTGCCAAGGCACGGAAGAACTTGCCGGAAATACCGCGAACAGTTCTCATGCCGTCACCGACTACAGAGATAATTGCACAGCCTTCCTTAACCTCGATAGGATTTAGAAGACCTTCTTTAAGCTCCAGCTTGAACTCGCTGGTAATTGCTCTCTTAGCCTTTGCAAGTTCAGACTGATTTACACAGAATGAAATTGAGTACTCAGATGATGACTGGGTAATCAGTGTAACTGAAACATTGGCACGTGATACAGCGGTAAACAGTCTTCCTGCCATACCAACCATACCCTTCATACCAGGACCTGAGATATTTAATAGAGCAATTCCCTTAAGATCAGAGATTCCCTTGATAGGAATAGATAAATCGGTTTCCTCTGAAATCAGGGTACCCTCACCCTTAGGATTCTTGGTGTTCTTGATCAGACATGGAATATGGAACTGAGCAATAGGAGCGATGGTACGTGGATGAAGAACCTTGGCACCGAAATATGAAAGCTCCATAGCCTCGGCATATGACATCTTCTTTAACAGAATTGCGCCAGAAACTGCTCTTGGGTCACAGCTGTATACGCCATCAACGTCAGTCCAGATTTCACAGCACTCAGCATTTGAAATAGCTGCAAGACAGGCTGCTGAATAGTCAGAGCCGTTACGGCCTAACAGTACCAGCTCGCCCTGGGCATTACCGCCGCAGAAGCCGCTCATAAGAGTAATTGCATCCTTGTCATCTTCAAGTGCGGCATATTTAGCCTTGGATGCATCAATATTTACAGAAGACTCCATGATAGGACCTTCTGTTACCAGAACCTTAACAGGATCGATAACACGAACCTTCTTGCCAAGTGACTTTAAAAGCTCTTCCATAATAAGGATGGAGAAGCTCTCACCACGGCTTTCAATATATGCCATTACAAGCTCAGGGCATACACCTAAAAGAGCCATACCGTCTACCCTCTTGCGGATAGTCTCCATGGTCTTGTTGTACTCTGAAAGGATTTTCTTGGTGTTGAAGCCTTCGAACTTGGAGCCTAATGTGGTAATAATTGGTTCAATAATTGCGCGAATGTCATCAAATTCCTTTAAACCACTGTTTCCTGCAGCACCTTGTGCAACTAGAGCAACTAGCAGATTGGTGATCTTTGCAGGGGCAGATAAAACTAATGCTGTCTGAGAGTGAGCAGCAGTATCAAGCGCAATTTTGGCAACATCCTGGAAACGCTCTGCGTTGGCAACTGATGTTCCACCAAACTTAAGAACACGCATATAAGCTCCTAATAATCTAATTCATTTAATAATACATATTTTGGTATTTTTTAAGTTTTTGGATTTTTTGTCAAACATAATTTGGTTTTAGCTTGCCGGATGTGGCAAATAGTTTTACCAGAAATCGGTAGTTTTCAGATAAATATTTTATTTTTCAGTATGTTAACAAAGTGGCATTACTTTTGCTGATTTTTAGATATTCAGAAGAGGAAAAAGAAAGAAAATGGCTATAGAATCAGCATTGGACGTACTTGGAACGAGTATTTTAGAGAGTATAAAATCAAATCGTAATTTACGAAGTGACGTTGCACTGTTTTCGAACGTGTTATTAAAAAACATGCTCGATAGTGGTGTTTCTCTGGAAAAGTCACTTTCAAAAAACACCTCTACTGAAAAAAAGACTAAAACCGACAGTCAGGACTCTTCTGAACAGGTAGAAAACGAGATGCAGGAGACTGCCTCTACTGCCAGCAGCTATCAGTACAAGGTCAGCTGCATCGAACATGCCTACAGACTGAACCAGTGCCTGTACGGGCCTGATGTTGAACCGGTTGTTAGAGCGGATGGAACTCTTAACCCTATTAATGTTCTTTTCTACAACAACATTATATTTAACGGCAATCTTACCCCGGACAAACTAACCGATATTGACCTCGGAGGAAAAATTGCACTGGTACTGTATATAGGATCACTGATGAAGGAATACCCTATCACCAATGTTGATATCAGCACCTTCAATCTTCTGAATCAGTGTTCACCACAGAACGCCTGCAATACCTGCACCTCAACTCAGTGCTATGTGATAGTTCTATATATAATAGGTATAAATCTCCTCTTCTATATAAAGGATAAGAAACCAGATCGCTTCAACTATAAGGACGAAAAGAAAAAGCGACTTAAAGATATGAAGAAAAAAGAGGATGAACAGAAAGAGAATATGAAAAATTTTGCAGCAGGATTCCAGTTTGGTTAGTCTATTACACAAAATTAATCTCTAGAAAATGTGCTATACAGCACATTTTGTATTTTAAAATCACCAAAAATAGCCCACAAAATTAGCACACTCAAAAAAAAACATCATTTGTCACAGTTTTGTTGTAGAATTACTCAATTATTTAAATCATACATACGATACTTTCGTATCTTGAATAACTATTGAGGGATAACATTATGAGAAAACCTGTTGTAATGGGTAACTGGAAATTAAACGGCACCAAGTCAACCGTAACTGATTTAATCAAGGCATTCACTGGTGTTGCAAACGCAAATGAGAAGGTTGATGTAGCAATCTGCGCACCTGCTATTTTCATCGGTATGGTTGAGTCATTAGCAACTGGTTCAAAGCTACAGTGGGGTTCAGAGGACGTTGATGTTCACACTTCTGGTGCTTTCACTGGTGAGAATTCTCCTGTTATGATCAAGGAATTCGGTTCAACATACGCTATCGTAGGTCACTCAGAGCGTCGTGGCTACCACAACGAGTCAAACGAAGTTGTTGCTGCTAAGTTCAAGGCTGCTCAGGACAACGGTCTAGTACCAGTTCTATGCATCGGTGAGTCAGAGGCTGAGTACGATGCAGGCAAGACTCTTGAAGTTTGCCAGGCAGAAATCAAGGCTGTTATCGATCTATGCGGTATTGAAGCATTCAAGAATGCAATCATTGCTTACGAGCCAATCTGGGCTATCGGTACCGGCAAGACTGCAACTCCTGAGATCGCTCAGAACGTTCACGCAGGTATCAGAGCTTTCTTAAAGACCTTCAACGCAGAAGTTGCTGACGGCGTTCGTATCCTATACGGTGGTTCATGCAACGCTAAGACCGCTCCAGAGTTATTCGCTCAGAAGGACATCGACGGTGGTCTAATCGGTGGTGCTTCTCTAAAGGTTGCTGATTTCACTGCAATCATTGAAGCTGCTACAGCAAACGCATAAATATTATTAACGGATAAATAAAAGTATGTCTATCAAGAAAATAGGTGTATTAACCTCAGGTGGTGATGCACCAGGAATGAATGCAGCTATTCGTGCTGTTGTTAGAACTGCGCTTTCTTACGGTTGGGAAGTTGTTGGTGTAATCGATGGTTACGCCGGCCTTCATGCTGGTAACTTTATTCAGCTGACCAGACGTTCAGTATCAGATCTTTTAAACCGTGGCGGTACCTTCTTAGGTACAGCACGTTTCCCACAGTTCAAGGATCCTAAGGTACGTGAGGAAGCTGTTGAGGTTATGAAGCAGAACGAAATCGACGCACTGGTTGTTATCGGTGGTGACGGTTCTTACATGGGCGCTAAGTTCATCTCTGAGCTAGGCTTCCCTTGCATCGGCTTACCAGGCACTATTGATAACGATATTGCTGGTACTGATGCTACTATCGGTTTTGATACTGCTTTAAATACTGCTGTTGAAGCTATTGATAAGCTGCGTGATACCTGCTCATCACACAAGAGAATCAGTGTTGTTGAGGTTATGGGTCATCACTGCGGTGACTTAGCTGTTTGTGCAGCTGTATCATGCGGTGTTGAGGCTGTTCTTGTTCCTGAAGTTAAGTGGGACAAGGATGAAGTTTATGCAAGCATCAAGAGATCAGTTGACGCTGGCAAGCGCCACGCTATCCTGGTTGTTTGTGAGCTTCAGACTGATGTTCATCAGATGGCTAAGGATCTTGAGGCTCTAACCGGTCTTGAGACTCGTGCTACCGTTCTAGGTCACATCCAGAGAGGTGGTACTCCATCAGCAGTTGATCGTGTATTAGCATCTCGTATGGGTTCTTATGCATGTGAGCTTCTGAAGTCAGGTGAGTCAGGCCGTTGTGTTGCTCTAAAGCGCGGTGAACTAGTTCACTACGACATCATCGAGTGCATCAACAGCATGAAGCACAAGTTCATGAAGACCACTTACGATCTAGCTTGCAGCTTAGGTTAATCAGTACTTCGTGTACATCACAAAGCCCTCATCTGAGGGCTTTGTAGTATCTGTTTCAGGATTTTATTCTCTGAAGTTAAAAATCTATTACTTTGGTGAACCTGTAAGAACGAATTTCACATTCCCCTGCAGAACAGAAACAGCCTTATCAACATCCTCTGGCACCACACTCAGTCTGTAGATCATCTTTTCAATATGATTATTAAATCTCGCAGGATTGATACCAGCGCCACAGCAGACCAGCGGCACTTCCTCCGCTACGTATTCATAATATCTGATATGGTCTTTTTCCAGTATATCTTTTGCAATATTGAAATCGGCTTCATCTGAAGACAGATAGACCGCAGTTTTCTTTTTTAAAAACATAAAACACTCCAGGGATTTACTCGTCCAGGGCCACCTTTGAGCCTAGACTCTTAAGATTCTTACAGCCATCCTTACTTCCGAGCCTGCAGGCTTTTTCAAAGTATACAGAGGCTTTTTCAGGATCTGCCTTTCCTGAGATTCCATTCTTTAAAAGCAGACCTGAGAAATTGCAGCTTTCGTTATGTCCATAGTCACAGGCCTGATTAAACAGCTCCTGTGATCTGGTGAAATTCTGTTTTACATACTGTCCGTAGGCATACATGATTGCAAGATTTGAACATGCTGTAGCATCACCTAAAGAACAGGAGTATTTGTAAAGATTAAACGCCTTTTTTAGATTGGTTTTATCCTGAGAGTTCTGATATAGAACACCAAGATTCGTACAGCCTTTTACATTTTTGCCATTACAGCTCTTCTCAAAGTACCCCATTGCACGATTTAAGCCCTCTGTAGTCTTTTCATCGGCATAATAGAGTCCAAGATTGGTACAGGCATTGGTATTGCCAAGAGAACAGCCTTTCTCAAAGCTGGCTATAGAATCATTATCCTCTGCATCAGCAGGAGCCAGACCTTTAGACTGCAGAATTCCAAGTTCAAGACAGCCGTTGCCATCATTGTATCTGCAGGCCTTATGAAGGTACTTGTAGGCAAGAGCATAATCAAGATCAGCTCCCATGCCCTTCTCGTACATAATTCCAAGATTTGAACAGGAACGGGAATCATTTAGGGAACAGCCCTTTGAATACAGGGACATGGCTTCCTTATAATCCATATTTACGCCGTAGCCGTTTATATAGAGATTAGCCAGATTAGCACAGGCATAACCAAGATTAAGATGACAGCCGATTGAAAAATACTCATTAGCCTTTGAGTAATCCTTACCGTCAATCAGGCCGGAGTAGTAAATGGCTCCGATGTTGGTACAGGACTGAGCATCATCAAGAGAGCAGCCGCGCTTATAGTAATCAAGGGCGGTGGCATAGTTCTTCTTAACGCCCTCTCCCCTCTCATACATAATGCCGGAGAAGAAACAGCCCTGACCGTCTGATAAGGTACAGGCCTTATCAAAATTGATTCTGGCTTTCTTCAGGTTGCGTCTGATTTCCTTACCCTGAGCCAGAAGTCCACCAAGATGGGTGCATGAAGGGCCATAGTCAAGGTTACAGCCTTTCTCAAAGAACTCCAGGGAACTTACCAGATCCGGATTTATCCCCGAATCATAATGCAGAAATTCCTGACCAATCTTGTCGCAGATTCTGCCATCCTTAAGCTCACATGCCTTAAGATATAGGGTATGACTCCTGTTTGGGGAAACCTCAACCTTCTCGCCATTTTCATCAATGCCGAGAAAATTGTTGTTGGCCGCCTGGGAGCAGGCTGCAGAATCGCCTTTTAAGCACTTCTTTTCCAAAAGCTCAGTATGAGAATCAAAACATCCGCTTATGAAAAACGAAGTGATGAAAAGACAGCAGGAGGCATTAAGCCATCTCATACAACTACCTCAAATACAGTTTTTTATCGTGTTTCTCTGAGCCTGAAATAATTTTCGCAGCCAAGAGGAGAACCTAAGGAGCAGGATTTTTTAATCAGAGCATCGGCCTTTTCCCGATCTCTGTTTATGCCCTTTCCGGTTAAATAGTGCTCGCCTAATTTGGCACAGCCAAGTCCTGCATTCTCAGAGCAGCTTTCGGTATACAGCATTAAAGCTCTCTGAAGGTCGGTCTGAACTCCCAGACCGTATTCATACATATATCCAAGCTGGGCACAACCGGCAGAATTACCGTTATCGCAGCTTTTAGTAAACAGATCAACAGCTTTCAGGTAATCAGGTTTAATCTGTTCACCGCTCTTATACATGTCAGCAAGCATATTGCAGCCAACAGAATCACCCAGATCACAGCTTTTTTCAAAAAGCCCCTTCGCCTTTATGCTATCGGCAGAAACGCCCCAGCCTTTTAAATATATTTCTCCCAAATATGAGCAGCCTAAAACTTCTTCTTTACTGCAGCTTTCATCAAAAAGAGCCTTTGCCTTTTCATAGTCAACCTTAACGCCGATGCCGTTGGCATAGAAGTAGCCGACATTTGAGCAGGCATTAAGATTACCCAGCTTACAGCCCTTTTCAAAGGACATCAGTGACTTTTTCAGATTCCGACTGACACCAAGTCCGTTTTTCTCAAGATTGCCAAGTAAGGAACAGCCTGTGGCACTGTTACCGCTGCAGGCCTTAAGATAATACTCATAGGCCTTATTGTAATTCTTTTTACCAACGGTGCCTTCCTCGTACATCAGACCGATTTCAGCACAGCCGTCGTAGGCCTCAAGATCACAGGCCTTGGAAAAATAATGCTGAGCCTGTGAATAGCTGCTTTTTACCCCTTCACCAAAACGGTAGAGAGAACCGCATCTGACACAGGAATCTCCATTTCCCTCATCGCAGCTTCTGCGGAAAATTCCGATGGCACGGTTCAGATCAAATTCATCATTAAGACCGTCCAGTCTCATTCTTGCAAGAGCAAGACAGGCTTCCTTATTGTCTTTTTTGCAGGCCTTGCTGTATAGGGACACAGCCTTTTCGTTATTTATATCCAGAAACTCTCCCTTAAGATACATCTGTGCTGCCACATTGCAGCTCTGATAATCCTGAAGAGCACAGGCCTTCTCAAAGGCAGCTGCTGCCTGAGGGGCTGTAATCGTATCAAGGTGCTCATAGTAATTAAGACCTAGGGTTACACAGGCGGATACATCATTATTCTCACAGTTGTTCTTAAGAGAAAACAGGTTATTGTCATCCGCATATGACAATGAGGAAAGGCAAAGAGAAAATGCAGTTAATACTAAAGTTATCTTTTTCATAAGGATTCTTACTAAACAGTTATTATCATTTTAAAATATAAAGACATTTTTCTGATCTTTTCTCTTTGTGCCTCACAAAAACTAAAAAAAGCCCCACTTAAAATACAAAAGGATCCGTTTTTTCCGAATCCTTTCACACAATTAGAGCTTTTATTAAAAACTATTTCTTCTCAGATGCAGCCGGCTGTGCCTCATGGACATTATCACTTTTCTCAATATGCTCACAGGCTGCAGCAGAGCCTACATCACAGGCCTTGGAGAATATTGTTGCCGCAACATTGTGACTCTTTTTAACGCCTTTACCTTTTTCATAGCAGAGAGCCAGATTGTAGCATCCGGTTGAATCGTTACCATCACAGGCCTGCTTGAACAGATTGAAGGCTTTCTTCTCGTCGGCAGGAACGCCCCTGCCTTCTAAATAGATCTGACCTAAAGAGGTACAGCTTCTGATACTTCCAAACTCGCAGCCGGTACCAAATGCCTCTACGGCATTCTTCATCTTGCTCTTCTCTCCAAGATACATGGTTCCAAGCTTATGGCAGCTGATTGCATCTGCATTATCACAGGCCTTGCTGTAAAGATACTGAACCTTGTCACGGTTGTACTTAACGCCGATTTCATTCTCATAGAAGGCGGCAACGTAACGGCAGGAGCCGAATTCACCGTTTGAGCAGGCATAGTTCAGAAGCTTGAATGCCTTGAATTCATCTGTATCAATCTCATCTGCAGCAAAATATCTGTAGCCCAGATTTGAGCAGGCATAGACATCACCCTCTGCACATGACTCCTTAATCAGTTTAATACCTCTGTTGACTGTAACTCTGGTTCCGATACCTGAGACCTTCATCTCACCGTAGTATGCGCAGGCACGCAGATCCTTATCCTCTTCACAGTACTGTTTGAATAGCTCGTATAGGGTATCGTAGTTGGTAGACTTTACTGCATAGTTGTAGATCTTGGCTGCACGCTGAACATCCTTTGGAACTCTATATGATTTGATTCTGGAGATAGCCCCCTTGTTGAATACCAGTGCAGAGCAGGCCACTTCATCACGACCGAAGTTACATGCCTTCTCGTAGTATTTGTCTGCC
>JAGDBH010000113.1 GCA_017959135.1 Succinivibrio sp.
GGTAATTGTCGATGAATGGTTTTACTAAAATAAACCAACATAAGTATTAAAGGAATAATACCTATTATTCCTACTGCTGCTAATCGATCTAGGATAGATGAATGTCCTCCAACTTGTTTACTTGTTCCCAATAGAGGATTGTTAATAAACTCATCGTAAAGAACTCTGAGTTTAACATCCATACCGCCATCAAGAGACTGAGCCTGTGGATTATGGCATCCTTTGCAGCGAAAAGGGCATCCCTGAGTGAAAATAACATAGCGAATACCAGGGCCATCAACAATTGATTCGTTAACAGCACCAGCAATTCTTAAAGTGGTTTCGTCTAGTATTGAAAGATCTGAGCCGGACATTTTACCTGTATTCTTAATGAAAAAACGCCTTATCATCCAATCTTCAGATTAGACTCAAGGCGTCTGAGAACTAAAAGATGAATTTATTAAACGTGCATGTGTTTTACACGATCTCGTTCTTCGGCTTTCTTGCCATCATTGAAGCGATCAAGAGTACCAACCAGATAACCGGTTACACGTCTGATTCTCTCGAATTTAACACCTTCGCCGACAATACCATTACGAGCATGTAGTCTAGTTTGCATTGTTCACGTCCTCTCAAATAATAATAAAATTGCTGTAGATTTTTCAATTGGTTAATAAAACTTTTAACCAGTGCAGATGCATCCAACACCTAGCTTACGTAATCTTTCGATGCTTACGCCCTCGCCGTCCTTTCGACCGCATCTTGGGCAGGTATCTCCGATAACACCAACGTAATTACATACAGGGCAGCGGTCAACAGGATGGTTAATAGAACCATAATTTACACCGCATTCCTTCATATAAAGAATTACGTCCTCGAAAGCTTTAACGTTCTTGGTTAAATCGCCATCCATTTCAACGTAGGAAATAGAACCTGCGTTACATAACTCATGGAATGGACCTTCAGTTTTAATCTTTTCTGCTGCAGAAATTTCGTAGTAAACAGGAACATGGAAGCTGTTAGTATAGTAATCCCTGTCTGTTACTCCAGGTATGCTTCCATACAGTTTTCTATCTAACTTAACAAAACGTCCTGACAGACCTTCAGCTGGTGTTGAGAACAATGAGAAATTCAGACCGGATTCAACCATCTTCTTGTCTGTTAACTCTCTCATATGTTTAATAATCTTGTAGCCTAAATCGAAAGCTTCCTTACTTTCTCCATGATGCTTACCGATCAGAGCAACAAGACACTCAGCTAAACCAATAAATCCTACAGAAAGAGAACCGTTTTTAATTACATCCTCAATTGTATCTTCAGGATTTAATTTTTCAGAGTCAATCCAAACACCCTGTCCCATTAAGAAAGGATAGTTTAGAACCTGCTTTTTAGCAATGATATTGAATCTATCCATCAGCTGATCGAAGACCATATATACCATTTTGTCTAGTGAATCAAAGAATTTGCTGATTGATCCATGAGCTTCAATAGCAAGACGAGGTAGATTTACAGTAGTAAATGACAGATTTCCACGGCCAGGAATGATTTCCTTGGTCTTATCATAATAGTTACCAAATACACGGGTTCTGCAGCCCATTACAGCAAGTTCTGTCTCAGGATGACCTTCCTTGTAGTACTGCATGTTGTATGGTGCATCTAGGAATGAGAAATTAGGGAACAGTCTCTTTGCAGATACCTTACATGCAAGTTCAAACAGATCGAAGTTTGGATCACCTGGCTTGGTATTGATTCCATCCTTTACCTTAAAAATCTGTACAGGGAAAATTGGAGTTTCACCACCGCCTAGACCAGCGTCAGTTGCCATCAGAACATTCTTCATCAGCATACGCTGTTCAGGAGTAGTACCTGTACCATAGTTGATAGATGAGAATGGTACCTGAGCACCAGCTCTAGACTGCATAGAGTTAAGGTTATGAATAAGAGCTTCCATTGCCTGATAGGTTTCTCTCTCAGTAAGCTTTAGAGCTTCACTCATAACATAATCTGTATCAGAATCGATATTTGATGATTCATACTTTGAAAGAATCTCTTTAACCTTGTCTTTGATGATTGAAGAAACTTCATCTGACAGGCAGGTTTTGTGCTTAGCATAAAGCTCTTTACACAAATCCTTTAATTCCTTTACATCTATATCATCATTTCTTAAGCATACAGATAGAACTTTACATAGATGCTTTGAATAAGAAATAGCAACGTATGGAGCAAGGTCATACTCAAATAAAGGAATTGACTGACCACCATGCTGATCATTCTGGTTTGACTGAATGGCAATACAGCATAGAGCTGCAGCAGACTGAATTGACTGAGGCTCACGAAGGAAACCATGTCCAGTGCTGAATCCACGCTCAAACAGCCCCTTCAGACTGATCTGACAGCAGTTGATGGTTAGCATGTAGAAATCTAAATCATGGATATGAATGTCGCCACGAGAATGAGCAATAGAATGCTCTGGACGTAAAACATATCTGCGAACATAATCCTTTGCACCTTCAGAACCGAATCTTAACATCAGACCCATAGGAGCGTTTGCATCAATATTTGCATTCTCTCTCTTAAGATCCATGTCTGCAGTGCTCTTAGAGGTAAGATCTCTATAGATTTTAGTCAGATCATTATTATATGTTCTGACCTTGGTTCTGTTCTGACGATACAGAATGAAGTTCTTGGCCTCAGCAGCCATACCTTCTTTAATCAGAACCTTTTCAATAATATCCTGAGTATTTTCTACTGAAGGAGCTTCTAGATTCTGCTTTTCAATCTCGTTTACAACCTGACGTGTAAACTTCTGTACGAGTTCTTCCTCATAAGCTGATGTAGATTTATCGTCTGGATGCGCTGAAATCAAAGATTTTCTAATTGCGTTTGATATCTTATCTTCGTTAAAAGATACCTTTCTTCCATCTCTTTTTACAATAAATCTGATCATACTTAAGTCCGTACTTCTAAAGAATATTTTTTTTCTTAAAAATTATATATTTAGAATTTAAATATATATAATTCAACAAGTTAGTTATTCAAACATTGTCTATATTATGTACAATCATCCCCCCTAATTCAAGGCAAAAAAATTCTCTCTCGCCTCTTGACAGAATTTTGTCTAAAATTAAATTCAGCTATCTTGACAAGAAAAAATGTTCTACAAATTATTATGTTAGGTGAATGAAGTTGATTGATGTTTTCTGTGACGTTATCGATAATTTTGGTGATGCTGGAGTTTGTTTGAGACTCTGTAGAGATTTTTCAAAAAAAAATTTTGAGGTTCGTCTATTTTGTAATAATGTTAATATATTGAACAAAATCACAAATTCAGAAGATAATTCCAACCGATTTTTAAGCCTTTTATCGTGGTCTGATAACATAAGTAGTTACACACCTTCAGAAGTAGTTATTCAGGCCTTTTCTGTAAGGCTTCCTGAAGAACTGATTAAAAAAATCAAAACAAAAAAATCCACTGTCGTAAATCTTGAATACCTTACTGCGGAGACCTTCGCAGAAGACTGTCATAAACTACCCTCATATTCAGATGGAATAGAAAGTTACTTTTTCTTTCCTGGCTTTACCAAGAAAACAGGTGGAGTTGTAATAGAGGATTCCTTCCTAAAGAAGATAAAGACTAAAAAAACGGAAGACTCAAGGAGTATAACTTTATTCAGCTATGAGAATAACAAGGTTGAAACAGTAGTTAATTCATTAAGCCAAAAGAAGTTAATTCTCAACATATTTGAAGGAAAAGGACTAAACAACTTTAATAACCTGTTTAAATTAAATCTGAAAACAGGCGATCAGGTTAAGATTAAAGAACTAACTGTTAACGTTCTCCCAATGGTAAGTCAGGATGAATACGACTCTTATCTGATTGATTCATACATCAATCTAGTAAGAGGAGAAGATTCAATTGTCAGAGCAATGCTTACCGGAAATCCATTCCTATGGCATATATATCCTCAGGAAGAAGATGCTCATAAAGTAAAGATAGATGCGCTTTTCGACAGAATGAGCGAAGTATGTACAAATAAGAATGATGTTGAGAAACTAAGAAAAATAACTCTCAGCTACAACGGTTTTTCTGACTACCTAGACAATATCGATCTTATAGATTTCTACGACAGCTGGAAGAGACTATCAGAGGAATGGTCAGCACACCTTATTTCTTTAGGATCTCTGACCAATAACTTAATCTCATTCCTAAAAACAAAGACTAATTTTTAGAAAAATAAAAAAAAGATAAAAACAAAATACAATTTAAAACCAATTAATAGATAAAAAAGTTGTCTAAAAGTAGTAAACATGCCTTTAAATCTGTTAGAATGTCACGTTATATTTTCACTCTTGTATAATAGAGTGACATTCAGAAGATGCTCTGTGTAGTTCACACTAAGTTAGCGTTTAAATTGTTTAAATCAGTTTAATAGAATGGCAGGGACCGCATAAGACATCATGAACAATATATTTTATTGTTAATGGCTGGATTAATGTCCTTGCCTATAGATTTAAATTTAATTATTCAAAGGGTTTAATAATGAAATTAGCTCAAGAAATCCGCACTGGCAACGTAATCATGTTAAATGGCAATCCTATGGTTGTTCAGAAGACTGAGTACAGCAAATCAGGCCGTAACGCTGCAGTTGTAAAAATGAAGTTAAAGAACCTGTTATCAAACGGTGGTACCGAAACTGTTTTCCGTGCTGACGACCGTTTAGATGACGTTGTTCTAGAGCGTAAAGAGTGCACCTACTCATACTACGGTGATCCACTATACGTATTCATGGATGAAGAATTCAATCAGTACGAGATTGAGAAAGACAACATGGGTGATGTTCTAAACTACCTAGTTGACGGTATGGAAGATATCTGCCAGGTTACTTTCTACAATGGTAAGGCTATCTCTGTTGAGTTACCTATCACCATCGTTCGTGAAGTTGAGTACACCGAGCCAGCAGTTAAGGGCGATACCTCAGGTAAGGTTGTTAAGCCAGCTCGTCTAGCTGTAACTGGTTATGAAATCTCAGTTCCAGATTTCGTAAACATCGGCGACAAGATCGAAATCGATACTCGTACCAACGAGTTCAAGAAGCGTGTTTAATTTTTAATTTAAACATAATCTTCAAACCCAACCTCCGCAGATCATAGTTACTAATTTTTGATCTGCTTCTTTGGGAAGGGTACACAGAATAATTCAAAGAGATCTCTAGTTTTTTTAGGGATCTCTTTTGTTATATATATACCTCTTCCTGCAGGTTTTGTTGCCTGCAGTTTCTTCAGCTGCAACATTGCCTTTTCAAGTGATTCTCCTGGTAATACCTTTCCTTCTGCTTTATGAGCGGCAGCAGATACACTTAGCATCATTCTCAGTGTTTGTGCCAGCAGGTGTATAAAAATCTTTCCTTTATAGGAAGAACCTGTTGCATTAAGGCGTTCACCATCATTTAAAACCTTAAACTGTTTAAAAGCCGTTTCTACAATATTTCTTTCACGATAGATAACAAGACTGTCGAATGGATCAGATACCTCATTTGTTCTAATAGCAAAATATCCATTGTATCGGCATGCTTTTTGGACAGCATCTGCATTTAAATGCCATACCTTAGACTGCTTATCCTGCTCAATGAATCTGGAGTAGTTTCTCCAGAGGTTGTTATCCATTTTCAGATTATTGTTTTTAATGTCCAGCAGACGCTGAACTTCACACATGAACGCGATAGTCTGACGTTCTCCAAGAGCACCGTCATGGTACAGGTGGAGATAAACATCATGGTCTACGGTAATACCATCGACAGTTGAACTCCATTTTTCGATTTCACCGGTTCTGGCATAAACAGCGAGAGTTCCCTTCATAAAAAGAGGATTGTTAAGACTGTCTTTGTAGCGCTTGATTTTTGCTTTAATAGAGTCCTCGGTAAGCTTAACCCCTGTAAGGAATCTTAACTTGCAGTTAATCTGTTTCTGAACATTCATAACTGAGGAATAACCTCTATCGGTAGTAATGAGCACCTCAGAAAGGTCAAGGCCAAGGTTCTGCATTCTCATAAGAATATCAGGGAATATGGTCATATCGTTTATAGAGCCTTCTGACTCATAGGCATAACAGACATCACCTGTTTCATAATCTACACATAAGGTAAGGTTAACCTGTTTGAGGAAGTCATCCTGTTTTGCATGCCCGAAGGCAGCATTCTCAATAGACTGGGAATAGGTACTGATACTGGTGGAATCAATAGCCATTATCATAGGAGGAATATAGATCCCTTGCTTATTGGCAAGCTGTTTTCTCTGCAGATGACTTTCTACAAGTCGCTCATGACGTAATTTGAAGTATTCATCAATTTTTTCCTGAGTTACAGAAGCCAAAAGACGACTGATTTTCTGACTGGATAAAGGTTTAGCCTCAGGAAGGTAATACATGGAAAGCCAGTCCTCATAGTTATGCATAGCCATACCGTGGGAACAGAGTTCGTAAATACCAAGTCTGAGAAACTCAACACCATCATCACCGAAAACAGCTTTTAATGAACTTATTATTGCCTGTTTCTTTGCCATCTCCCATAAGGTATAGGTTAAGCCAAAGGAAATACAGTCACATCTCCAGGATAAATCAATTTCTGCTTCTTTCTTGATTTCCTGTGCCTCTTCATCAGACCTGACCACCAGCTGGTTATTCTCATAAAAGACAGATTCACAGATATATTCAGGATGTTCCTCAAGGAAGGCTTTACTTAGAGAAACTTCACCGGTATCAGCATTAAGTCTGCCGACATGTACTCTTTTGGCAACTCGAGACTGTTTCTTAACAGGGTCCCATTTATTGTAATAAGAGATGATGTAGGTTCTACCCATTTTGTCGGTATAGCTGGAGTAATTCCATTTGATATCAGGAGTGTCTGTCATATAAATAGTCCATTAAAGTATATTATAGACTATGATATAATAAAAATAGAAATAGATAAAGAAAAAATCTTAAAAAACAGTGGAATAAAAAGAATATTTAGGAGATTTGTGAGAATAATCACCCTAGTTTAAAACTAGGGTGTACGGAGGTTAGGTTAGTATGGCAGGATTTTTTTTACCTTTTAAGTCCTCAGACCGTTCAAAAGCCTCAGACCTTCCCTTCTTTATAGTTGAAGATGGATTATCCTATTTCCCTGGTTTTCGATGCTCTTAGAATCTTAGAGTAATCCTTTTTGGAAAAACGCTTGGTCTCATACATCAGTCGGTCTGCCGCATCAATAAATTCCTGAGTACTCCTAAAGCGTCTGTCAAATCTTGTAAAGCCTGTTGATACTGACAGATCATAGGGAGCAAGACTAAGCTCCTTAAGCTGTCCTAAGCTGTGCTCGATATAACGGCAGATTGAGGATGCCTTCTCCTCATTGGCATTCTTCTTAATCATAATAAACTCGTCACCGCCGTATCTGCAGACAAAACAGTTAAAGGATGAGGAGATGTACTTGAGGATTCTTGCAATCTGGATTAAAACAATATCACCGTTGTTATGTCCGAATTTATCATTGATAAGCTTGAACCTGTCAATATCAATAAAAATCAGAAAGGTCTGACGTCTGTCCTTTTCAGGCACCTGCATCAGATTATCCAGATAACGGCGAAGCTCATTAAGATTATTGATGGAGGTCAGCTCATCTACCGACAGTCTTAAATGCTGATGGATAGTCATAAGATAGGTAAAGGTCAGAGCAAAGGCTGTAATCACTATAGGATAGTCAAACAGAAAGCCGACTGTTGAGAGTAGAAATGGCAGAGTAATTGCCACATAAAAAAGAAAATACTCCGACTTATAGTAGGTAATCTCAGTCAGACGCTCCTTCTGAGCAGACACAATGGATAAGGCATTATAGATACCCAAAATAGAATAGAGACCTATTATAGCCACGAGAACATAGAAATAAGGACCTCTTATCAGCAGTCCATTATAGGTCAGGATAAGAACCCTGCCGTCAAACATCGATGAAATCATAAGATAGACAGCTGCATAAAATGGAATAGCCCCCACAAAAATCTTATATTTATGGAATACCGAGTAATTCGGACTGTTTATGTAGATTAAAAGGCTGACGACATAGATAAGAATAAAGTAGAACAGGTACTTGCAGAAAGAAAAGACAATGGTAGCACCGTTTAGCTTGTCACAGATAATATTATTGCTGTAGAAGGTTGCACAGCGTGAATCATAATAGAATCTGGTGCCGATATCACAGCCTACAATCAGTATGCAGACAAATACCACGCCGATATATACATATCGGTTCTGATCACGGCTTTTCATCAGATAGAAGGTGATAATCAGATAGACAGTAAGACATACAAAATCTATCTGCAGAGTAATCCAGTCAGTATAGTTCATTCTGAGCCTGCCTTATCTGCTTCAGCATGCTTAAGCTTATTCTCCCTTTTCTGCTCGTACATGATGTTGTCAGCTATTCTGATAATATCATTCATGGTCTTACCGGCCTGATTTAAGGGAGTGGTGCCGAATGACAGATTCAGGCTGATATCAGGAAGATTCTTCTCCGCCTTTTCCTTTAAGGTTCTCCTGATGTCCTCAATCATGACATCCACATCAGAGGAATCTGTATGGGAGGAGATAATCGCAAACTCATCACCGCCCAGTCTTGCAATGAAATAATGGAACTTGGAGTTTAAATCCAGCATGGATTCTGCAACAGTACGCAGTGAGAGATCACCTACGATATGACCGTATTCATCGTTAATCTTCTTGAAGTCATCTATATCCACGTAGGTAAGATACATGTTCACCTTCAAGTAGTTGTTCATGGCATTTGACAGGTACATTCTAAAGCGGTTTCGATTGTTAAGACCGGTCAGAGTATCCACGAAGATTCTGTTCTCCTGGGCATCCACATATAAAAAAAGAACAGCTAAGGTCGCAGCCACAATATAGAAATTGCTCATAAAATAGCCAAAGCCAAACTGGATTCCGCCTAAAAGCAGAGCCAGAAAACCTGCAATACAGAGCTTTACTCTCATATCCACGCTATGCTCTTTTACTGCACAGAAAACACATACGGCAAAGGCTGCTGTGGTATACAGTCCCACAAAGATATCAAGCACATAGAAATAATCACCGGCTATTGGCTCGCCGAAGAGATTGAGCTTGAAAAGATAATATTTAAA
>JAGDBH010000114.1 GCA_017959135.1 Succinivibrio sp.
CTGGCTTCAGATGAAGATCCATGCATGGGAATTATTGATGTAATTCCTTCAAATCTGGATGAGACTGCTCCTCTTGATGTTGCCCTGGTTGGCAAGGGAATTACCTTTGATACCGGCGGATATTCATTAAAGCCTGAAAAATTCATGGAGACCATGAGAACAGATAAGACTGCGGTTATCTATCTTTCAGGTGCATTATGTCTGGCTTTAAAGCTTGGTCTTAAGAGAAGATGCAGACTGTATCTGTGCTGCTCTGAGAATATGGTTTCAGGCAGGGGAATGCTTCCTGGTGATATCATCAAATATCCTAATGATATCAGTGTTGAGATTAACAATACCGATGCAGAAGGCCGCCTTGTACTTGCAGATGGTCTTTTAAAGGCTTCAAACGATAATCCTTCATTCATCCTGGATATGGCAACTCTGACTGGTGCAGCCAAGGTTGCTGTAGGCAGAGATATGTTCTCTGTACTAACCCGTGAAGCTGTTCTTGATGAAAAACTGAAGTCATCATTTGATGAGTGCGGAGAGATGTACTGGCAGCTTCCACTGGCTCCTTATCACAGAAGATTCCTTTCTTCACGACGTGCAACTGTAACCAACTCTGGTCATGGCGAAGGTGCTCCCGGCTCATCTGTAGCAGCATCTTTCCTTGAACAGTTTGTGAAAAAGGACATTCCTTGGGTACATATTGATCTTTCCTCTGCCTATCTTCCTGATGGCTCTCCATTCCTGGCCGCAGGTCCTGCAGGCAGTACAATTCTAGGTCTTGCAACCTGGCTTTGTGCCCGTTAATTCTTTTAGGGAGGCTTAGTAGCTTCCCTGAATTTTCCTCACTAAATTTCCAAATCCTAACTTCTTTCACAAACTTCCTTTTCTCCATTACTCCAAAAAAGAATATACTCAAAGTACATTCAAGAGGAGTTGAGCTATGTTTAAGAATATTGTTGTTCTGACTGGTGCAGGTATTTCTGCAGAATCCGGCATTCCTGTATTCAGATCCGAAACCGGATTATGGGAGCAGGAAAAGGTAGAGGATGTTGCCACCTATGACGGATACATGAGAGATAAGACCAAGGTTCATGAGTTCTACAACAAGATGCGTCGCTCGATTAAAACCAAAGAGCCTAATCCAGCTCATCTGGCCTTAACCAGACTGCAGCAGGAGTACACTAAAAAATATCATGGATCATCAGTAACAATTGTTACTCAGAATATCGATGACCTTCATGAAAAGGCCAAATCAGAAAACGTTATTCATATGCACGGTGAGCTGAACAGCATCTGGTGTGAGCACTGTGATGCCCGCTACAGATTCTTTGAGGATTCATCAACCGAGACCAAATGTAATCTCTGCGGAAGCAAAAAGCTTCGTCCTGACATTGTATGGTTTGGTGAGATGCCTTACAGAATGGGGGAGATTGAGAGTGCTCTGTTCAAATGCGATCTCTTCATGGCAATCGGAACCTCAGGTGTTGTTTATCCGGCAGCAGGTTTCTGCCAGCTTGCAAGAAGCGTAGGCGCGACCAGTGTTGAATTTAATCTTGAAAAGTCAGCCGTAGGCTCAAGTTTTACATATGGAATATATGGTAAGGCTTCACAGACCCTACCTGAATTTGTGGATAAACTGATTGAAACAGGAGAGTATAAGAACTAACACTTTCCTGAAGAAATATAGGAAAGCTTTCTGGCTTTTGCGGTATTTCCGTAAACTTTCTTGTAGATCCTCATCAGGATCTCATCCTGTCGCTCTCTTGGTAAGGCACGAAACTGGAAGAGTATTTCATTCCATAATGAGTACTCTTCATTTTCTCTCTGTGTATCCTTATGCCATGACAGGCTGTTAGCTGAGTTGCCTTTTGATGTTTGTTCTGAGTATTTAAACATCCGACGCCCCCCGTTTTTATTCTTATACTTAGAGCTTAGACTTGATTTCTCATCTGTCAAAAACTGATTTTTTAACATTCTAATATCTAAATAAATTTTTTTATCTGCCTTTGTGGAGACAGCGTCTGAAGGCTGATTAAATCGCATTTGCAAGTAATTGTTTCTGGATTTTTTTATCATTTCCTTACTCATAAAACTAAGAAAATCATCCTAATTTACTGATGTACAATTATTTTTCTGAGGCTGGAGATAAGTGCGATAAAGATCAAGGTTTTTTGATTAAATCGGGGCTGTTGCTGATATAATTATGAGATTTGATTATTTTTATTTTTTTGAGAAAGCTACATGTCTACAGAAAAAATTAATTTGATGAATCTCTCTCCTGATGAATTAGGTGAATTCTTTGTATCAATCGGAGAGAAATCATTCAGATCTCAGCAGATCCTTCGCTGGGTATATCAGTTTGGTGAAACTGATTTTGATAAGATGACTAATCTTAGAAAGGATCTGAGAGCAAAGCTTAAAGAAACATGTGTGATTACAGCTCCTGAAATTGTGAGCGAGCAGGTAGCATCAGACGGTACAACCAAGTGGGCACTTGACCTTGGTGATGGTCAGCTGGTTCAAACCGTACTTATTCCTGAAGAGGACAGAAATAC
>JAGDBH010000003.1 GCA_017959135.1 Succinivibrio sp.
ACCACCAACTTTTTGATTATTGAATTTTCACTAAAAATAGGCATTTTCTTCCCATTTTGGTGAGAATTTTTTTTTTAATTTTAAAAATTGTTTAATTGAATTTTCAAAAATCCGACCTAACTATTATTTTTTGTATTCCGTAATATAAAAAATGTGTTTCTACCCGTCTTAAACAATACATTTTTTGACCATTATGGTAAGATAGTTTTTTGATAAGGAATGATAGATAAATAAGGCAGGTAAATGGACTCTTTTGCAGATACTGGCGACACAAACATGAGCGCCAGCATTTCAAGAACAGGATATTCTTTTAACACTATTGAAATGCACAAAGGAACTGTAGAAGAACTTACCGAGCTGTTAGAGCAGAAGGTTTTACCTCGAGCAGAAATTTATCGTAATTCTCCTGTAGTTATTGATGCAGCGAATATCAACTATCTTAAGGATCTTGATTACGAGCTTTTATCATCAACCTGCAAGAATTACGGACTGTTTCTGATTGGTATTTCCGGAATTCTAACAGAAGAGCGTGCCGACACATTAATAAAAAGGAACATTCCTATAGTTAACTCTACTAAATTCGCAAGAATGCGCGAAGAAAATTTCAAGCCTAGAGTTATCACTAAAACTGTAGAAGTAAAGGTTCCTGTACATATTCCTGAGCCTTATGAAGTAAAGGTCCCATATGAGGTCCGAGTTACTGAGCCAATGATGGTGGTATCCCACTCTCTTCGTTCAGGTGAATGCATAAGTGCTCCTGATACTTCAGTTTTGATTTTAGGTAATGTGGCTAGAACAGCCAGAATTATTGCAAGCCATAATGTGTTTGTATTTGGAGATATGCATGGAGAAGTCTATGCAGGCTCACCAAAGGATAAGGATACAGATGGTTATGAGAAAGGCATAATTTACGTCAGTGGCGTATTCCAGCCTACTCTGGTTGCAATTGCAGGTAATTATCAGACAGCTGATGATATGGAGAATAACCAGTCCTTAAAATCATTATATGGAGAAGATAGTTCAGTAATAGTTTCACTAAACGGCAGAAGTTTAAACTACTGCCACGTAAAAGATGTACAAACAATTCAATCGAGATTCTAACAAGGATTAAAATAATATGGCAGATCAACTCGTTAAGAAAGAAGCTGACGCTGAAAAGAAAGTTGAAGAAGTTTTAGCGGCAAATGATTCTGAAAAGGAAGAGGCTAAGGTAGAAGAGACCAAAGCTGAAGAAAAGAAAGAAGAAAAACCAGCTATCAGCAAAGAGCCTTTCAAGAATTTACATGTTATCGTTGTTACCTCAGGTAAGGGTGGTGTAGGTAAAACCACTTCATCAGCAGCTATTGCAACCGGTTTAGCTCAGAAAGGTCACAAGACTGCAGTTCTAGACTTCGATGTTGGTTTAAGAAATCTTGACCTGATCATGGGCTGTGAGCGTCGTGTTGTTTATGATTTCATCAACGTAATTCAGGATGAAGCTAAGTTAAATCAGGCTCTAATCAAAGATCGTCACGTGGAGAATCTGTTCGTTCTACCAGCTTCACAGACCAAAGACAAGGATGCACTTACTCTTGAGGGTGTTGAGAAGGTATTCCGTGAGCTTGACAGCATGAACTTCGAGTACGTTGTATGCGATTCTCCAGCAGGTATCGAAACCGGTGCCCTGATGGCTCTGTACTTTGCAGATGAAGCAATCGTAACCACCAACCCAGAAGTATCATCAGTTCGTGACTCAGACCGAATCATCGGTATTCTTAATGCAAAATCACGCAGATCAGAACTTGAAATGGAACCTGTTGCAGCCAAGTTACTGTTAACCCGTTATGTTCCAAGCAGAGTTAAGAGATCTGAAATGCTATCTGTAGAAGATGTTCAGGAACTTCTAACTATTCCTCTATTAGGCGTTATCCCTGAGTCTGAGGATGTTCTAAAGGCTTCTAACTCTGGTAACCCAATCATTCTGAACGAGGCTTCAGACGCAGGTAAAGCTTACGGCGATGCCGTTGAAAGACTTCTTGGCAATGAGGTTCCTTTAAGATTTGTTACAGAGAAGAAAGGTATTTTCGCTAAAATCTTTAAAAAATAATAAGTAAGGAGATAGCATGTCATTATTAAAGGCAATCTCCGATGCCATTTTCGGAGACAAGAATGAGAGCTCAGCTGAATCAGCAAAACAGCGTTTAAGTGTTGTTCTGATCAGTGACAGAGCAGGCAGAGACACTCCTGACTATATGCCTAAACTAAGACAGGAAATTTTCGAAGTCCTAAAGAAGTACATCAAGATTGACTCTGAACAGGATGTAGAATTCAACATTGCTAACAAAGACAACACTTCCATTATGGAAATGTCTGTTTCTCTAAAAAGAGATTAGCTCAAAACAAGACGTCCTCCACTGAGGACGTTTTTTATGGGCGAGATGTTTTTTCGCTCCCATCTAATTTTTTTCTATAAATTATGTTCTATAACTGCCGTCAGACTTGTTAAGGTCAAGTACAGGTAAGATTTTTTTTAATCGGAACAATAAAAATGAAATACACAAATCTTATAGCTTCAGCTTTAGTAGGCTGTGCCCTTCTTTCATCATGTGCCCAGACTACAAAATCAATGTTTGGTGAGGATAGAAATCAGTTCATGCTGGTTTCAGAGCAGACTATTAACGCCCAGTCTGCAGAAGAGTACAAAAAAGTAATAGCAGATGCCAAGAGCAAAAATCAACTTGATACCTCCTCAGACTACTCAAAAAGAGTAAACCGTATTTCCAAAAAGCTTATAAAGGTTGCCCCTTCTCTAAGAGAGGACTGCAGCAGCTGGCAGTGGGAAGTAAACACCATCAAAGACAACACAGTTAATGCCTGGTGTATGCCTGGCGGCAAAATTGTTGTATATACAGGTCTTATCAAAGAGCTAAGCCTGACAGATGATGAGATGGCTGCAATTATCGGACATGAAATATCTCATGCTCTAAAAGAGCACTCAAGAGAAGCAATGAGTAAATCCGTAGTACAGTCAGGTGTTACCTCTGTAGCAGGTCTGTTTGGTGTAAGTTCAACCATTACTGATTCAGCTAATGCAGTTTACAATGCTACTGTTGCCCTTCCTTTCTCCAGAGATCAGGAAAGCGAAGCTGACAAATACGGACTTGAGCTGATGTACAAGGCAGGCTTCAATCCTCAGGGAGCAGTTAGCGTTATGAAGAAGATGGATGCTTACGAAAAGAAGGTAACCGCAGCATCAGGTGCAGGTAATTCAAAGGCAGCCTCTCTGCTGAATTCAATAACCAGCACTCACCCTACATCAGAGAAGAGATACAAGGATCTTCAGGCTTTAATCGACAAGTACGGTCTAAAATCTGAAATCTAAGTAGAAAGGCTCATCATATCCGGGAGTATTGCTCTCGGATATTAGAATTAGGCTTGAATTGAATCGATAACGATGACATCGCCATCATCGAATTTATCAGCATGAGACTTGTAGCGCTCAAGAATGTAGTCAACAGCATCAGTTGTACATTTGCTTAGTGAAGATATAAGCTGTGAACCAGACTGATTTTTCTCCTTAATCTGATTTACGTTCTCAATAAACTCATATCCTCGCTTATCAACCTTAAAATTCTTCGCATCAAATCGAACTTTTACACTGGTTTCAGCCCCATCCATCTTCACACGGTATAAATCTATATCAATACCTTCGACAAATCTGGAATGGGAAATAATCTCCAGAAGCAGGATCAGATAAGCTTTTGCCTTGTTTCTGATTTCAGCTTCAGAATTTGTATCCAGAATAACGAATCTTAATTTTTCCTCGAAGCACTTCTGAATATACTCGTAAATAGAAGCATCACGTGGAACTTTATGTTCGATTACATCGGACAAAAACTCATACACAACCATTGTCATGATTGG
>JAGDBH010000115.1 GCA_017959135.1 Succinivibrio sp.
CGGCTGGCTTCAGGTCATAGATTCATGGGACGGTACACAGCGTCAGCATGGACAGTTCGTGTTTACAGAACAGGGAAAAATAACCCAGAAACAGGCTGACAGGCTTTTTGATCTGGGACTTTACAACAATGAAGAGGTCAAAAAGCTCATCAAGGACAGCGAGAATGACTGGTAATATCTGCTTTGCAGAGTAAAAAAATGTACTATTTGGGCGGTTTACATAAAACCGCCCTGTTTTTTGTGCAGTTTTTTCATTGACTATATTTTCAATATGGTGTATAATAATTATATATCAATACTCGATAAATGCGCTTGCTTCTGCATTGCTTTGCAGATCACCATTCGGTCGGGTGAAGCAAGGAGGATATTTTTATGGCTGAACCAAGATTTATCAAAACTGTCCCTTTTGGCGGATATGATAAGGAATCCGTTGTCAGGAGAATGGAGTTTCTCAATACACAGATACATGATCTGAGAAATGAACTCAGGGAAACAAAGCTCCTGCTGGAGGCATATAAAAAAGGTACGGATCAGGAGAAAGCACATGAAACAGTGCTCGCTGAGGAACGCGCCAAGCTTACACAGGTCCAGGTCCAGAATAATACCCTTAATCTGAAACTTAAAGCAACTGATGATGAGAACCGCAAGTACGAGCAGGAATTAAAGGACAAACAGACTGAGATAGACGATCTTAAAGATAAACTGAAAACTGCCGAGACAAAGTGTGCTGCATTAATGGCACAGGATGAGGCTATGGCTCTTAGCAATGTATTTATCGAGGCTCAGAAATCAAGATCAATGCTTGAAAGTGATGCAAGATCAAAGGCTGCTGATGTGGAGTATAAATCAAAGAAGCTTGCTGAGGATATCGTTTCTGAGGCAAATCTTGAAGCAGAGCATATCATATATGAGGCAGAGATGACTGCTGCCGAGAGACTTGCAGAGGCAAAGAACAGAGCTGAGCAGATGGAGGTAGCTTCAAATAATCTCAGAGCTGCCGCAATTGATGATGTACAAGTACTCAAATCACAGGTCGAGTTTATGGAAGAAGCTTTTGAACAGCTGAGAAATGAAGGTATCGACAGACTTCTTAAGGCGAAGGAGCTTCTCGGAGATACAGAGTCAAAGCTTGTAAACGGCGGTATCCCCGTATTCAAAACACCTGAACACTATAATCCCGAATATCCTGAAAAACCTGCAAGCCTTGCTGATAAGATACGTGATAATATAAACAGCGAGGAAGAAAAGCGTAAAAAACAGGAAGAGCTCAATAAGCTTAAACATATGGCAGAGTCCATCGGAGCTAAAAAAGATAACACTGATAAAAACACAGAAGAGAAAAAAGATACTGATACAGAACAGGAAAACACCGCTGAAAAGAAGCCAGAGGGCGGAGAGAAAAAAGGCGGTAAAATAGATCTTGCTGCACTTGCTGCAAAGGCAAATGCTATAAATAAAAAGTAAAGAATTTTCCTGAATTATTTAAGGAGTTTATACATTATGAGTGAACTTATCATTGTAAAACCAGAAAAATGTGTTGGCTGTAATGCCTGTGTAAGAGAATGTCCTGCACCTGAAGCCAACATGACCAAACAGCTTGAGGACGGACGTTTCATAACAATGGTCAATCCAAATAAGTGTATTGCCTGCGGCGAATGTGTAAAGAAGTGCAATCACGGTGCAAGAGATTATATAGATGATACAGATGAGTGTATCGCAAACATCGTAAAGGAAAAGATCATAATCATGGCTTCTCCTGCTTTAAAGACTGCGCTCCCCACAAAGTGGAAGGGCGTTCTTGACTGGTTCAAGAAGCAGGGCTGTACAGTATTTGACGTTTCATACGGTGCTGATATCTGTACATGGGCACATATGAGAACTCTCGAACAGGATAAGATAGGAAATATCATCACACAGCAGTGTCCTTCTGTTGTAAAGTATATCGAGACTTATCAGCCAAAGCTCTTACAGAAACTTTCACCTATCCACAGCCCTATCGCTTGCAGCGCTATCTATATCAAGAAATACCTGAGAAGAAATAATCCTATCGCTGTTATCACACCTTGTATAGCTAAAAAGGCTGAAGCTGAGGAAACGGGTCTTTTTGATTACAATATCACTATCGAAAAGCTTATGGAGTA
>JAGDBH010000116.1 GCA_017959135.1 Succinivibrio sp.
AGCTTTACAACCGCAGCCTCATTTGTGGGTGTATTTGCTCTTGCCTACAAATATGTGGAGCAGTGGATTGTCTGGATAGTTGTGGATATTATTTCAGTTATCATGTTTATTCAGCAGGGACTGCCATTCCGCGCAGGACTCTATGCTTTGTATGTACTAATTGCAGTTGCAGGTTATCGTAAATGGAAATCAATGGCAAAAACATTCCTGTAATTCTGGCAAACGGGGATTTTCCTTTACATCAGATCCCTCTTAAGATTCTGAAGGATACAGATTTTCTGGTCTGCACAGATGGCTCAATCAACTCTCTTCTGCGTTTTCAGAAGGAGCATTACTCTGACATTTCCGTAAAAGATATCAGACCATCGGCTATTGTTGGAGATGGAGATTCACTGTCAGCAGATCTCAAGGATAAGTATCGCGATATCTATGTTGAATACGAGGAACAGGACTTCAACGATCTGACCAAGGCCACTAGATTCTGTATTGAAAAGGGCTTTACTGAGATTAACTATCTTGGTATCAGCGGCAAGAGAGATGATCATGCCATGGCAAATTTCTCACTGCTTGTCTGGTATCTTAAGACCTTTAAAATAAAGGTAAGAGCCTACACCGATCACGGTGTCTTCATACCATGCTGCGGTGATGCACAGTTTAAGGCAGAGAAGGGGACTCAGGTAAGTATCTTTAATTTTGGCGCCCGTAATCTTAAGAGTACAAATCTTAAGTGGGATATCTACGATTTTGATGAGCTCTGGCAGGGAACCTTAAATGAGGTAACCTCTGATTCCTTCTCAATTAAGGCTGAAGGCTACTATCTGGTATTTATTAACTACTGATCATGGACTACAGAAACAATCTAACCACACTGTGCTATCTTGAGCAGGATGACTGCTATCTGATGCTGCATCGCACCAAGAAGGAAAAGGATATCAACAAGGATAAATGGATTGGTATCGGCGGACACCTTGAGGAAGGAGAGTCTCCTGAGGAGTGTCTTGTACGTGAGATGCAGGAGGAGACCGGCGTTACTCCGGTAGCTCCTAAGCTTCACGGAATCATTACCTTTGTCTCAGATAAGTACGGAACAGAGTACATGTTTCTGTATTCAGCCAGAGAATATAGAGGTGATCTTGTATCTGACTGTCCTGAAGGTGATCTTGAGTGGGTCAGAAAAGACAGAATTTCATCTCTGCCTTTATGGGAAGGGGATAAGATTTTTTTAAGACTTATGTCTGAAAATCATCCTTTTTTCTCACTAAAACTCTGCTATGAAGGCGATAATCTCATATACGCGGCTCTAGATGGTGAAAAGCTTGAGCTTTAAGGCCTGCGTATACAAGTAAGGAGTTTTTGATGATTAAAGTCTACTGCTATGAAAGATGCACAACCTGTAAAAAGGCCATAAAATGGCTTGATGATCAGGGAGTTAAGTATCAGCTTCTGGATATCAAATCTGAGCATCCTGATGAGAAGACCATCCGTGAGCTTCACTCTAAAAGCGGGCTTCCTCTAAAGCGTTTTTTCAATACCAGCGGACTTCTCTATAAGTCTTTAGAGCTTTCAAAGAAACTTCCTTCCATGCCTGAGGATGAGCAGTACCGACTTCTTGCATCAGATGGTATGCTGGTGAAGCGTCCTCTGGTTGTAGGTAAGGATTTTGTGCTGGTGGGCTTTAAAGAGCCTGAATGGCAGGATCATCTGAAATAACAGTAGGTTAACACCTGAATAATCTTATTATTAAGAGGTATTCTCGGAGTCATAGTTGAAAGGTTTTGATGTTATTGGCGATGTTCATGGCTGCTACGATGAGCTGTGCGAGCTTCTGGATAAACTCGGTGAGGATTCAGAGCGCAGGCTTGTCTTTGTAGGCGATCTTGTGGACAGAGGTTCTCAGCAGAAAGAGTGTATTGCTCTTGTAAGAAATCTTATTGAGAACGGCAAAGCGCTCTCTGTCATGGGAAATCATGAATATAACGCCATTCTCAAAAGCCTTAATCTTCGATTAAAGAAAGACCTTTTCGGCGACGCGTTCTGCGATTTTTCCATATCCGACCCTGATTTTTACTATGACACCATTGAATGGATGAAAACTCTGCCTCTGTGGCTGGATTTCCCGTCTCTGGGGGTGGTTCACGCCTGCTGGAATTCCCGTCTGATGAGACTTCTCTCTCCATATCTTGATTCTGAACACCGCATAAAGGATGATTCCTTTTTCAAGGATTCCTGCAAGGATGCAGCAGGCTGTATCACTAAAATTGCTGATGCGGCTGAAATCATTCTTAAAGGTACAGAATTAACTCTGCCATACGGTGAGTTTTTCGTGGATAAGGACGGTAAGGTCCGCACCGAGATAAGATACAAGTGGTGGATGAAGGTAAACGAGAATACCCGTTACAGTGATGTTGCCTTAAGTGTCGGTGACTCAAAAATCACAGACAGAAAGCTTGAGCAGGTTAAGGGATGGATTGGAAAGGAGCCGCCAAAGAATATTGTTGTAGGTCACTACTGGCTTCGAAGCCGTTCTCCTGATACGGTCACACTTGAGGATGTAAGCTTTTCAGATAAGGTATTCTGCTCTGATTTCTCCTGTGTCAGAAAGGGGAGACTGGCTGCCGTAAGATTTAATCTGAACCCAGACGATTCAGTAAAGGGTATCTCTGTGGAAAGTGTGCCTTCAAGAAACATCTAAGGCTCTATTTCAGTCCCAGATAATACTTGGAAACCGTCAGTAGAGCCTTTGAATATCTTTCTGAAATATCTGTCTTTTTTAACAATCCATCCTAGCGATCGTTATTCATACGCCAGGCGATGCATCTCTGCAGATACTTGACGTAGTCAGGGTTCTTGCACATTTCCTTACCCTTAACATCAGA
>JAGDBH010000017.1 GCA_017959135.1 Succinivibrio sp.
ACACAACGATCTTATCATTCAGTGAGTAACCAACAACTGTCAGCACAGCAGCAAGAACAGTCAGATCATACTCAATCTGAAGAACAGAGAAAGTTCCCATCACAATAATAACGTCGTATGCCAGAGAGATAACTGCACCGGTTGCCATACGCCACTCGAAACGGAAGGCGATATAGGCAAGAATTGCAATCAGAGAAACCACGATAGCAAGAATACCACTCTCTACAAGTTCCTCGCCCACAGCAGGACCTACGTATTCGTTACGGACAAGCTTTACTTCAGGATCAATAGTCTTTGATGCTGTGTAAACCTTGTTGGTAACAGTCTGCTGATCAACACCGTCTTTAGGAGCAACTCTAACTACAACATTTCTCTGTGAACCAAAATGCTGTGTTGTACCGTTAATGCCCTCTTTTGCATATGCTTCCTTAACCTGATTCAGGTCAACACCCTGGGTATACTCAGTCTCAACTACGATACCGCCGGTGAAATCAAGGCCCCAGTTAAGGCCCTTAACGCACATGCTAACAATACTACCTACAACCAGTAAAATACAAAGGATTTCAACTATTCCTTTGATTTTCATGAAAGGAATAACTGTATTCTCTTTAATAAAAGTACGCACCACAGTTCTCCTATATACTTAAGTTCTTAAGATTGCGTCCGCCCCAGATAATATTTACAACTGCACGACATGCGGTTACAGCTGTGAACATTGAGCTTGCAAGACCAATCATTAAAACTAGAGCAAAGCCCTTAACAGCACCAGTACCAACCATAAACAGAATCAATGCTGTAATGAAGGTGGTGATGTTAGAGTCAGCGATGGTTACGAATGCTCTTGCGTAACCTTCATGAATAGCAGCCTGAATAGGACGGCCTGCTCTGATTTCTTCACGAATTCTCTCGAAGATCAGAACGTTGGCGTCAACAGCCATACCCAGTGTCAGAACAATACCTGCAATACCAGGTAAGGTCATGGTTGCACCAGGGATCAGACTCATAATACCAACCAGAAGAACAAGGTTGAACAGCAGAGCTAAATCTGCAATGAAACCAAAGCCCTTGTAGTAGAAGACCATAAATGCAATCAGGAATACGATACCGTACAGCATTGCATTCAGACCGTTTTCAATATTCTGCTGACCTAAAGAAGGACCGATGGTTCTTTCTTCAACAATCTGAATAGGAGCAATCAGAGCACCAGCTCTTAATAACAGAGCAAGGTTATGAGCTTCCTTTGGAGAATCCAGACCGGTAATTCTGAAATTTGAACCTAAACGAGCCTGAATGGTTGCAACGTTAATGATACGCTCAACCTTCTTGAACTTAGGCTTGTAGTTGGCATCACCTGGTTTTGGAGCATCAGGGTCTTCTGATGGAAGAACCACGAACTCAATGAAGTTGGTAGCCATTGGTTTACCAATGTTGTCCTTGGTGAAGTTGGACATTATGCTGCCGCCTCTTGAATCCAGAGAGATATTTACCTGAGGTCTGCCGTTCTCATCTGCGCTTGAGCTTGCATCAACGATATGATCACCGCTTAGGATAACCTGCTTCTGAACTACAACAGGATAGCCGTTAGCATCGTTGATAACTTCTGAACCAGCTGGAACGTGACCTGCTGCTGCAGCCTGAATATCAGCTGAAGAATCAACCATTCTGAATTCCAGGGTTGCTGTTGCACCCAGAATTTCCTTTGCACGGGCTGTGTCCTGAACACCAGGAAGCTCAACCACAAGACGATCTGCGCCCTGTCTCTGAACTAAAGGCTCGGCAACACCTAACTCGTTAACACGGTTACGAATAATATTGATGTTCTGATCAACAGCATTTGTACGAACTTCTGAAAGCTTCTGTGCTGTCATGGTTGCACGAATGCAGAATTTGTCACCGATATCCTGAGCAAGAATATTGAAATCCTTATGACGGGACTCTAAAAGCTTCTTAGCCTCATCTCTTACATCAGCATCCTTGAACTCAACTAAAACATAATCACCTTCAGCCTTAATTCCTGACAGACGAAGATTATTGTTTCTAAGCTCTGTTCTGAAATCGTTGGTCAGCTGAGCTCTCATCTTCTTCATGGCCTCATCCATGTCAACTTCCATCAGGAAGTGAACACCGCCACGAAGGTCAAGACCAAGCTTTAATGGATGCATTCCTAAGGATCTCATCCATGCAGGAGTTGCAGGAGCAAGATTCAAAGCAAAAATATAATTCTCACCTAACTGTGCACTTAAAATTTCACGTGCAGTTAACTGCTCATCAGTGTTGTTGAAACGAACTAGTAAAGATCCGTTTTCAAATTCATAGTTTCCAGGGATTTCCTTAGCATCAAGAACAGACTTGATTGAATCAATTTTTTTCTGATCTAATTCAACACCATGTGTGCCGGAAATCTGTAAGGCGGGATCTTCACCGTAGAAATTTGGTAAAGCATAGAAAAAACCAATGGCAATGATCAGAAATACCATTATGTTTTTCCATAAAGGAAATTTATTTTGCACTTATAGATACCTATAAACCAAAAAGCTGTAAGGCTTTCGCATTACAGCTTGAAAAGATAAAAGAAATTATTTTGACTTTTCTACAGAAACAGCTTCTAAAGTTCCCTTTGGAAGTACTGCTACAACGTAGTTGCGCTTGATCTGCATAACTTCACCGCTTGAAATTGAAAGCAGAACATACTCACGGTTGTCAGGTAGCTTAACGATACGACCTGCGATACCACCGTTAGTTAATACCTCATCGCCTACAGTCAGATTATCTAATAACTTCTGTAGTTCCTTGCGCTTCTTGTTGTTTGGACGCATGAATAGGAAATACACTGCAATCATACAGATTGTCAGAACAATGATCATGCTTAGATCGCCCTGCTGAGCCTGTGCAGCTTCCTCAGCATATGCTGTAGAGATAATACCCATTTATTTTTCCTTATAGTTTAAGTAGATATAGTTAAAACTTTAAATTCCGTAAAGCTCAAAGCTCTACAGACGGTGTTGACAATATACTACAACTTTCTGAAATATGTCATTTTATCTTTATACAGACAATATTGAAATTGAATTTCAGAAATTTTTATTGTCAGCTGCCGCTCCTTATAGCCGACCAGATATGCCTGACAACTACAAAAACAGCAAAAAATTCCATTCAAGTTGCACATTATAGCATTTAATTGTGCAACTCTTACATATTCAAAAAGGCTCTTTTTGTATGTCATAGAATATATCTTTAACAAAACAGTTAACAGACTTAAATATCTACACTTTTTAAGGCTATACTTACAAAAAAAAACAGGGAGTGCATCGTGGAATACGGCGTAGAAAAATTTACTTCTGACAAATGCAGGATGGGATATATCAGATTCGGCTCAGGTAAAAAGAATTTAATCGTAATTCCTGGCCTTAACGTAAAAAGCATCCTTACCATGGCTGAAGTTATCGTACAGGGAAATGGTATCTTTGCTGATAACGGATTTACAGTCTACGTTTTCGACAGAAGGGAAGATGCCTCCTATCCATACTCTATTGAGCAGATGGCAGAGGATACTCTGCATGTAATCAGTACATTAAAGCTGGATAACCTTCATCTGTACGGTCATTCTCAGGGAGGCATGATTTCTCAGAGTATGGTTCTGACTGAGCCGGATCTTTTCAAAAAGGTCGTTTTCAGCAGTACTGTATCAGAGCTGAACAGCCACTCAGAAGAAGTATTTCGAAACTGGATGAGGTATGCGAAAAATCATGATGCAATGGGCTTATATGAAGATTTTGAGCGGACCATATTTTCTGAGGCCTTCGCCAAAATTTCCCATCAGGCTATGCTTGATGAGGCAAAACAGGTTACAGAGGAGGAACTTGTAAAATTCATTCCTAATACTGAGAATATGTTCTCCTTTAACGTAACAGACCGACTGTCAGAAATTAAAATCGACAGTTTTGTTATTGGCTCAAAGGCCGACAGAGTATTTGACTTTGAGCTGATTAAAAAACTTGCTGAGAAATCTCACAGTAAGAGTTTCTTCTTTGAGAATGTCGGACATAGTCCTGCCTTTGAAACTCCTGAATATAATCAGAGAATACTGGAATTTCTTTTAAGCTGATTTCTCAAAAAATGTAATCATTTTCAAAGCATTTAGCCATTTCGTTTCTTATACTCAGATTGAACTCTGTTTAAAACCAGTGTTTATCGAGAATAACAGTGGTGGCTATTTACTTTGCGAGGCGTGTGGAATCATGAAAAGAATCCTTTTTTATTTTATGATGCTTTTAAGCACCTGTATTCTGATTACAGGCTGCGTAATATCAGGTTCCAATGTAACACCAGACGAAAACGAAGCTGTTTCATCTGAGAATGCGCAATACACAAAAAATACCATCTACATAGGTTCAATCTCCGACGTCAGAAAATTTCAGCAGAAATCTGACGATCGCTCAGTTCCGGTTTTAGATACCACCAAGTATGACAAATCAAAAGTTATAGGAAAGAAAAGAAGCACTATCGGTCTTTCAATAGGAACCTTATATCTTGATGACAATCAGACTGTTAGCGAATTTATAAAGGAAAGCTTTGTAAAGGCTGCTAAGCAGAGTGGCTATACTGTGATTGAGAACAAGGCAAAAATAGATAAGAACACAGTTCGAGCCGATATTCAGATTGTAAGATTCTGGACCTGGTACAGTACCGGAGTATGGGACATAGATATAAAAGCCGAAATTGAGAACACCATAACCTTAAAGAGCGATGATAAAACAGAAAAGCTAAAGGTTAAAGGTTCATCAACAATCGAGAAACCTATAGGAACAGACAAGGCATATAATGCGGCTGTGGACACAGCGCGAGACAATCTTGTAAAGGATATCAGAGCTAAACTTAGAAAAAGCGAAATCCTTGCTAAATAAAGAACACTTTATATGGAAAAGGCTCTATTACGGATAGAGCCTTTGTTTTATGCGAAAACCACTAGTTTCTTGCAAATTCAGAAATTGCCTTGATATCCTCAGGAGTAGTTCTGCAGCAGCCTCCTATCAGACGGGCACCAGCGTTGTACCATGAAATTGCGCGCTCGGAAAAACTTACTGAGCCGCCACTCCAGGTCTTAGTGAAAGGATTATAGATTTCACCTGAATTTGGATAAACAATAATAGGCTTATCTGTTTTTCTGGCAATATGCTTAATCAGGGACTCAACATATTTTGGAGCTGTACAGTTAAGACCAACAGCCAGTACATTTGAGAACTCGTTAAGAGCTGATGCACAGTCCTCAATAGAAGTTCCGTCGGAAATATGCTCCTCATCCTTGCAGGAGAATGAAACATAGGCAGGAACATCAAGCTTCAGATCATCAATCGCGCCTAATATTGCCAATGCTTCGGTAAGGTTTGGAATAGTCTCGCAGGCAAAGAGATCTGGCGATGCAGAAGCAAGAACAGCAAGGCGTTCCTTATGGAATAACTTCAGCTCATCCAGGCCAATCTTATAA
>JAGDBH010000117.1 GCA_017959135.1 Succinivibrio sp.
ACTCGATGGTACAGGATCTGTCACCTGAAATGATGTCGGGATCATCAGACATCATTCTGCAGCTGAATCCTGTTTTAGATGGCGGTGGAATTGTTCTGCAGGTAAGTGATCACAGCCTGAGAGAAGCTCGTTTTCATCGCTGGGCTGAACCGCTTAATGCTCAGCTTGGTGCACTTGTAAGCAACAACTTGAGCAAAGAGAAATTCTCTCTTAAGGATCACACTCTGGAGGTTTATGTAGCTCGCTTTCAGGGAAGTGAGTCTGGAAATATTTACATAAGCGCATCTTTCTCAGTGTTAAACAGTCAGGGACTTAAGCTAAAGACAGTAAGCCGTCAGCTTGAAACACAGCAGAGTGAACCTGGCTACGATGCTCTGGTTTCTTCACTGCGCACAGGCTTTGACTGGATCTGTCATGATGCGCTTTTGGAGCTTAAATAAAGGGACTGCCAGATTTCAGGAAGCTTCCGCAGTATTTTTGTGGAAGCTTCTTTTTCATATTTTAGCCAAAAAGGCCGAACAGTCTGCGCTTTCTCTGGTAGAAAGGCTTTCCTGTTTTAGCGGCACTCTGTCCAAACTCTCCGTCATAAGGAACCATATCAATGTACATGTTGCTTGGCAGATAATCTCTTGCTGCATCTGCTATACCTGTGAAAATCTTCTGTTTTTCACCTTTGAAGTCAACAACCAGAAGATAGCTTTTCTCCTCATCACGGACCATAAGTTTCAGCCAGATGGCATGTATGTCCTTAACTGTCTTTGAGTAATCGGTTATAGCCTTTACCATCTGCTCAGGATATTCCTTAGGATCACCAATCAGAACACTGGTATCCTTTTTAACGGTCTCCTCGGTATGACCGTTTTCCAGCATATCCTTACGCTGTTTCATGAACTGAAGATTACCGTTGGAAAATACCAGATTATGGCTGTAAGGATTGATGACAACTCCGGCACCAGAATCCTTTACCATAGCAAAATAATCATCAAAGGACATTATCAGAGTCTTAACATACGCCTCTTTATAGGAATCTCCTTTTCTGAGTTCATTCCAGTCAGTAAATGCAGGGAAATAGACCTTGTCATCATCAGATTTAAACTGAATAAAGGAGATTTTGGAGTCCTGCTTGAAATACTTCTGACCATCCTTCTTCTGAGCGATAGCATCATCATCCACCTTAACAATGGAAAGCAGATTTGAATTCAGGGTAAATTCCCTGGCTATATGGTCCAGAAGGTCGTTTCTTCTGTTCTCATCGGAGGTAGAGTTCAACTCATTGAGGAATTTTACTAATTCAGGATTTTCTACTGGTTTGTTGACATCGACTTTCATAACCTGGCCTTATTTTTTTTAGATGCTTTCAGTTTTCACTTTTTTATGAGGATACACTACAACGATATGATTATGACTTAATTAGCACAAAACACATTATCGCTCGAAAAAATGCTCAATTATTGAAAGACGGTCGTCCAAATCGAGATTATCCGAAAATACATCTTGAAAGGAAAACCTAGAGTGTCTATCATGTTTTCAATCATATTTAAGATTATTTAGGATAAAAATGAGTACCAATATTCTTTTACTATGTGGCGGAGACGGATCCGAACACGACATTTCTCTTCTAAGCGCAAAATTCATTGAAGAACAGTTAAAAAAGACTCCAGAATTTTCAGTTACCAAAGCAGTAATTCACAATCACAAGTTTATCGTTGACGATAATAAGAATGGTGTTTTTCTTGGAGATAACATCTTCTCTGTAGATGGAAAGGAAATCAAAGTTGACTGTGTTGTTCCTTGTATCCATGGTATTCCAGGTGAAACCGGAGATATTCAGTCATTCCTTGAAATCCACAACATTCCTTACATCGGCTGCAAGGCTGAGGCAAGCCGTTACTGCTTCAACAAGATCACCACCAAGCTGTATCTTGATGCTTTAGGTATTCCAAATTCTCCTTATGCAATTATTCCTTTAAAGAATGATAAGTATAAGGAAGAGGCTCTGGCTTTCTTTGACAAGTACCAGGATATTTACGTGAAGGCTGCAAGTCAGGGTTCCTCAGTAGGCTGCTACCATGTAACCAAGCGTGATGATGTCTGGGACTGCATCGCAGAGGCATTCCAGTTCAGCTCAGAGGTTATTCTTGAGAAGAATATCATTCACCGCGAGCTTGAAGTTGCTGCTTATGAAATCAATGGCGAGCTTAAGCTGTCACGTCCAGGTGAAATCATTATCCCTGACAACAAGTTCTACACCTTTGATGAGAAATACTCAAAGGATTCAGGTACTATTACCACTGTAACTCCTGAGAATCTGTCTGAGGATGACATCAGAACCATTCAGGATCTTGCACGTCGTGCCTTCGTCGGTCTGAAGCTGCGTGATCTGTCAAGAATTGACTTCTTCCTGTCAAAAGAAGACGGCATCCTGATCAATGAAATCAACACCTTCCCAGGTGCAACACCTATTTCAATGTTCCCTAAGATGCTTGAGCACAATGGCGATGTAATGTCTGACTTCCTGGCTAAGGCTGTAAGAAAGGCAATTGCAGAACAGAGCAAGTAACACTCTGGATATAAGCTAGAGATTAAAACTAAAAATCCCGCTCTACTGTTTGGTATGAGCGGGATTTCTGTCTTAGATGAAGAAAAGAGTTTAGCCTCTCTTCATTACATCAAAGAAATCATTGTTGGTCTTGGTCATGGACAGCTTATCAATTAAGAACTCCATAGCCTCGATTTCGCCCATAGGATGCAGGAACTTTCTTAGGATCCACATCTTCTGCAGCTCATCAGGAGTAGTAATAAGCTCTTCACGTCTTGTACCTGAACGGGTAACATCGATTGCAGGATATACACGTTTCTCGGCAATCTTACGTGACAGATGAAGTTCCATATTACCGGTACCCTTGAATTCCTCGTAAATAACTTCATCCATCTTTGAACCGGTATCAATCAGAGCGGTTGCAATGATGGTCAGAGAACCACCTTCCTCAACATTACGGGCAGCACCGAACAGACGCTTTGGCTTCTGTAGAGCGTTAGCGTCAACACCACCGGTTAAAACCTTGCCTGATGAAGGGATAACGGTGTTGTAGGCACGTGCAAGACGGGTGATAGAATCCATAAGAATTACAACGTCATTCTTATGCTCAACAAGTCTCTTTGCCTTCTCGATAACCATTTCAGCAATCTGAACGTGACGTGCTGCAGGCTCATCGAAGGTTGAAGCCACAACTTCACCCTTAACGTTACGCTGCATTTCGGTAACTTCTTCTGGACGCTCGTCAATCAGAAGCACAATCAGAGTACACTCAGGGAACTTGGTTGAAATAGAGTGGGCAATATTCTGCAGAAGCATGGTCTTACCAGCTTTTGGAGGTGCAACAATCAGACCACGCTGACCTTTACCAACTGGAGCAACAAGATCAATAACTCTTGCAGTTAAATCTTCCTTTGAACCGTTACCAAGCTCAAGCTGCATTCTGTCCTGAGCAAATAAAGGGGTCAGGTTCTCAAATAAAATCTTATGACGTGAATTTTCTGGATCGTCATTGTTTACAGAATCTACCTTCAATAATGCGAAGTACTTTTCGCCATCTTTTGGAGGTCTAATCTTACCGGCAATTGAGTCGCCTGTTCTAAGGTTGAATCTTCTGACCTGACTTGGAGATACGTAGATATCGTCAGGACCTGCTAGGTATGAAGAATCAGCACTTCTTAAGAAACCAAATCCGTCTGGAAGAATTTCAATTACACCTTCGCCGAAAATGTCTTCACCGTTTTTTGATGAGGCTTTTAGAAGCTGGAAAATAATTTCTTTCTTACTTAGGCGGGCAACGTTCTCGATTCCATTCTGCTCACACATCTGAACGAGCTGAGCAACAGGAGTGTTTTTTAATTCGGTTAGATTCATATAAGTAAAATTACAATCATTGGTCTGCATGGGGAATGCAGAAAGGATCTCTTAATTATTAAGTTAAAGGATTTTTCCATGTTAGACCGTTACAAATAGGTCTAGGTGATTTCGTTGGACTCAACGATAGGTCGTATCATAACACAGTTTTTTTCAAAGTTTGCATTTTTTTTTGATAAAAATGCCGTTTGCTTCATCAAACATCATTCAAATTATTTATCAGCTTCACAATGCGTAAATAATTCGTGTCCTATACTTTAGTTGTTTACCATATTAAACATATTCCGGTGCTGTTTATGAAGATAAAAAAATATATAGCGATTTCTATTCTATCCGCATTTATGTTCTGTCCTGCAGGTGCTGTACAGGCAAAGACAGTTGTTACTATGGCCCATACCCATGAGGAGAGTCATCCTGACCATAAGGGATTTCTGGCATTTAAAGAATATGTCGAGAAAAAAGCCGGTGACAGATATGAAGTTCAGATTTACGCTAATAAAACCTCCGGTTCAAATGAGAATGTAATTGATCTGGTTAAATCAGGCTCCATCCAGTTCATGGCGATATCTACATCTAATCTTGAACCTCACAACAAGAAATATGCTGTATTCTCATTACCTTAACTATTCTCATCTGAAGAAATCTATGAAAAGTTTATAAGCAATCCTGCCGTAATCGAGGAACTGGCTGAAGAGAATGATAAGGACGGATTTACTCCTCTGGCAGCCTTTACAGCAGGAACCAGAAGTTTCTATGCAAAGACTCCGATTAAGAGTGTTAAGGATCTGGAAGGAAAGAGATTCAGAATTCAGAGTGGCCGCACCAACAAGGAGCTTATGTACTACTTCGGAGCAAACGATATAACTATCAGCTTCGGTGAGGTTTATAAGGCCTTAAAGAACAACGTTGTGGATGGAGCTGAAAACAACGAGCTGGCCCTTGTAGATCAGAAACATGGAGAATTCTGTAAATACTATACCTACGACCGACATCAGATGTGTCCTGATATGCTGGTAGGCTCATCTCTGTTCCTATACTCTATTCCAGAAGAAGACTTTGATATGTTCAAAAAGGCTGCAATCGAGGCTCAGAAGGTTGAGTTCAGTTACTGGAAGAAAAGTATAGAGGAAGCCAAGAAGAAGGCAAAGGAAATGGGGGTAACCTTCATTGATGTTGATGTCCGTGAATTCCAGGAGAAGGTAAAACCTATCTACGAGGAAATGCTTAAAGAGAAGCCACAGATGAAATCTCTGTATGAAAAGGCAAAAGCCTTCGATCAGAAAAACGCAAAGTGACAATTTCTATCGGATTGAAACACTGACCTTCTTTTAAAAATAAGCTATTCTAGAAAGGTAACCTTCTTATGATGGTTACCTTTTTTGTTGACCTTTTCAATTGGCAGAATAACTGTCATAACTTCAGGAAAGCACTACCCATAACACAGGATTTTCAATGAATTTCAACGCAGTCCATCATATCGCCATTATCGGCACAGACTATCGTAAATCCAGACATTTCTACGTTGATCTGCTTGGATTTAAGGTAATAAGAGAAAATCATCGTGAAGACAGAAACGACTGGAAGATTGACCTTGCCTGCGGAGATATGGAAATTGAACTCTTCATTAAGGAAGATGCGCCCCAGAGATCCAGCGGTCCCGAAAACGCAGGACTTCGTCATCTGGCTTTCAGA
>JAGDBH010000118.1 GCA_017959135.1 Succinivibrio sp.
TGGAATGTTGAAAACTGCATACTTCTTATCGAATGCTTCTACGTTTGCAGTAGATACACACAGCAGCTGAACAGAATTCATCTTAACCAGCTCCATAACCTTCTCATTAGCACCTAGAGAGCTGTTAGGGAAGATCTTTACATCAAACTTGTCGCCAGCCTTTTCCTCAATGTAATTCTTGAAGGCAACAAAGCCGATGTGATCTGGATGGGTTTCGATCTGTGCGTGAGAAATACGCACAGTGGTCTTAGCCTCAGCTGATGCTGCGAAACCTAAAATTGAAGCAACTGCTAAAGCGGTTCCAACTAATTTTTTTATACTCATAATTAACTCCTTTATGTTAATAAATGTTTGTTGATGTGATCTAAATAAAAAAACAAAGTTGCTTGAATAGGAAATCTATATTTACTGCATAATCATTAAGCTCTGATTGCCTTGACCTTCTCTAGGATCTCCCTGCAGGAGGATCTAATGCCGTCATAATCATCAGCCTTAACCATCTTAGGATCAGGAACAAAGCTTCCGCCTACTGCTGCTACATTCTTAAGGCTTAAATACTCTGAGAGATTCTCAAGATTTACGCCGCCTGTAGGAACAAACTTCAATGATGCATATGGACCTGCAAGTGCCTTTAGTGTCTTAACTCCGCCATAGGCTGCAGCAGGGAAGAACTTAACCACCTCAAGACCGAAGTCTAAAGCCATCTCAAGATCTGATGGGGTTACAGTTCCAGGGCAGATTGCAAGATTATGCTTTAAACACCAGTCAACAACCTTTGGATTGAAGCCTGGGGTAATTACAAACTTACCGCCGTTATCCAGTGTTGCCCAGGCCTGATCAACGTTGTGGACAGTACCTGAACCTACCAGCATGTCAGGACGTTCATCAACCATGGTGTAGATTGCTTTGGCAGCAGCTGGGGTTCTGAAGGTTACCTCTGCAATAGGAATACCACCGTCACATAAAGCCTATGCCAGAGGAGCAGCCTTTGAAGCATCCTCAAGAACAACCAGTGGAACAATTCCGATTGAGGCAATTTCTTCCAGAATCTTAAATCTCATAATTTCTCCTAAAAATCTCTGCGGCTGTGTGATGACATAAACTTCTCAAGAAGCTCTGGTGTTGGCAGACCTTCGTTGTCGCCAGTGAAGGTACACTGAATTGCGCCAATGGCACATCCGCGCTCTACTGCCTTTTCAAAAGGCTGACCTTCCATCAGTGCTGAAAGAACACCGGCAGCAAAACCGTCTCCGGCTCCAACGGTATCGACTACCTTATCAATTATGAATCCGGCTACTCGACCGCTCTTGCCTTCTGTTGCATAGTAGGCCCCCTTAGGACCGCACTTTACAATGACGCTCTTTGCACCTAGTTTCTGGTAAAAATCAGCAATCTTTTCCGGATCAGAGCTTCCGCAAAGAATCTCGCCCTCGCCCTCGCCTGGCATAACAAGATCAGCCTTTGCAGCAAGTGAATTTAAAGTCTTTACCATCTGCTCAGATGACTTCCAAAGCTGAGGTCTTAAATTTGGATCAAAGGAAATGTACAGACCAGCCTTGCGACCTAATTCAATCATTTTCAGAACTGCGTTTAATGCAGACTGTGAAAGAGCTGGAGCTATACCTGTCAGATGTATATGAGAAAAACGGCTAAAATCAATATTCTCAACATCTTTTTCGGATAAGGCGGAAGCGGCTGAACCTGCTCTGAAGTAGAAAATCTGAGGGTCGCCCTTTGAAACCTTACCCTTTAGCATGAAACCTGTACGTTCAGTAGATGAGTAGGATACAAGACTTGAATCAATGCCGTTGTCCTTCAGGGTGTTCTCAATAAGTTTTCCAAAAGGATCATCTCCAAGTCTTGTAAGATAGGAAACCTGATGTCCTAATCTTGAAATACCGGTGGCAACATTGAACTCTGCACCTGCCACGGCCATTGAGTAATCCTTTACACTCTCAAGAGCTCCCTCCTGCTTGGCAATCAGAAGTCCCATAGGCTCTCCTGCCAGCAGTAAACGTTTAGACATTATCTTCTCCTATTATTATCTCTTGCATATAGCCAGGAATACTCTGGCTTATAAGACCAGATTTTCCTGTATCAATTTTTAATTCTTCAGACCTCGCTACAGAATCCCTGTATTTACGATTTCATGGTCCTCAGAATATAGTCAGAATGATTTAATTATTCTAACTTTCTCTGGTCCTAGAGAACAGAACAAACGTTTTGGAAAATATAACAAAGAATTCCGTATTCCTTAGCAAATGTTCTGTTTAAACACGTTATTTTTTTTACAACGTTTACGGATTTTCCATCTGCACTTAATATGAGCAACGATCGTGCCAACAAATTAATTGATTGATATTTAAGATAAAAAAATATGGACGTTTCTAATTGAAACACTTTGAATAATAGAGTGTGTTACATACTGTTTCAGGTTGTAACACTTTTATTTGATATCCATCACAAATATACAAAAGTCAGGAGGTTTTACTTTTTTATCCGTTCAAGCCTAAAGATTTTAATTTTCTCCACAGAGAAGTTCTTGAAATTCCGGCAAGTTTAGCGACCTCAGTATTGGAATGACGTTCAAGCATAAACTGATAATACTCGCGCTCAATCTCAGCTAAAGGCATATTGTCTGTAAACTTCATGGCAGAGGCAGTATTTTCTGAGGATATGACCTCTCGGTCATGATTGAGGATACTCATTACATTTGAACTTTTGATCTCACTGCCGTAAAAAGACATGGCTTCAGCAAAATTACGCAGCTCACGGACGTTGCCAGGCCAGGAGTAGCTTAAAAGTATCGATCTGACCCTATCGTCAAATTCAATGTCCTCCTCGCTCTTATGCAGGAATTCAGCCATAAAGGATTTGAAGAGCACAAGAACATCACTGCCTCTCTCTCGCAGAGGAGGAATAGTTATCTGAAGCACATTGAGTCGGTAGTAGAGATCGAATCTGAACAGACCTTTTTCACACAGTGGCAGAATCTTCTTGTTTGAGGCGCAGATAA
>JAGDBH010000119.1 GCA_017959135.1 Succinivibrio sp.
ATGTTCTTTTAACCAGTTTTTTTGTGGCTGTAACTGATGGTATAAAGGACTTTAAGCGCAGATATAAAGATTTTGTTTTTGATTACTCAAATGTAAACAAAACAGATGCAGCAACACTTTTTACAGAGTTTGCTATTGCCTACAAAGATTACTCAGAAAGTCAGAATCTCTATGTCATGATTGACGAATATGATAAATTTGCCAATGAGATACTTTCACAGAACTTAGATTTTTTTTTAGATATAACCGGTAAAAATGGTTTTCTTAAAACCTTTTACTCTGCAATAAAAAATCAGGCAAAGAGCACCATCGCCAAGACCTTTATCACTGGAGTCTCATCTGTATCTCTTGATTCCCTAACCTCAGGCTTTAATATTGCGTTAAATGTTACATCTTTTGATTGTTTCAACGAATACGCCGGCTTTACTGAGGATGAACTTGAGATTCTTATTCCAAAGCTTGTGGATGTAGAAAAGTTAGGAGTAACCCCAAAAGAAATTATCAGCAGAATGAAACCGGTCTATGACGGCTACTGTTTTTCTAGAAGAGCTGATAAGACGGTCTACAATTCCTCCATGTGTCTTTATTACCTGACAAAAGTTAGACAGGAACAGACATTCCTCAATCCAGAGGATTATCTTGATCCTGCCTGCGATCAGGACGGCTACAAGCTTGAGCAGTTGTTTAGTCTTGCAGATAAAGAGACAGTAAACACCATCATTGACAGATACCTTCAGGGAGAGCCTTTTAATCTTTTAAAGCTCTCCGAGAATATCAATCAGGTAAGGAAATACTCTCGAGAGCAGCTTTTATCCATGCTGTATTATCTTGGTTATCTTACCGTCAACAGAAATTCAACCTTAGATAGCGGTATTTCTCTGGTGATCCCAAATCAGTTCATGTCAAAGCTTTTTGCCAAGTGCACTATCGAGTTCAGATTCAGAAACAATGCCGTATTCTCATCCCAGAAGCTTGATGTCTCAGAGATGATCTCAGTTGAGGATGACTTATCCTCATTTGCCTCATCCTGTACTGAATTTTTAAGTCTGATTATGTCAAATCAGGTGCTGGTGCATATGAAAGAAATGGCATTAAATCTGGTTCTGTACGCGAAACTTGCAGAGCGTTCCAATGATGATTTTGAGGTAAGACTGCAGAAGTCTCTGAGAGTCGCAGGTGAGGGAGAGAAATTTGCAGATCTGGTTGTAACTGTAAACAAAGGTACTAGCAATGAGTGCATCTACCTGATTGAGCTTAAGTATCTTACCAAAACAGAAGCTTCTGATAAGAGTAATGAAAACACCTTAAAGAACGCAATTATGGATGCCAAAGAGCAGGTTATAAAGTACAAATCCGCTCTGGACTTTAAAGGCAAGAATGTCAAAGCCTATGCCATGATCTTTGCTGGCCCTGACTGTGTTTACTGTGAGCAACAGTAGGATGATTTGCAGACACTGAAAATGAGTAATAAATTTGAAGATTTTCTTGCAGAGCAGCTAAAAGATCCTAAAGTAAAGAAGGAATACGATGCATTAGAGTCAAAATATGCTCTGATTGAAAGTATTATTCTTGCTCGTAAAGAGAAGAAT
>JAGDBH010000120.1 GCA_017959135.1 Succinivibrio sp.
CACCGATGATAGCAGTAGAACATGACATCGACAGAAAGATGGCTTTTGGATGGTATCTGTCATAAGTTTCCTGAACTGTTTTGCGTAACTTTTCACTTGCTCCAAAAACCATATCGTTTTCCATAAGGTTTGTGGTAACGATGTTGATATTACGTGGTTCAAGATTTCGTCTTGCCAGTCCGTTACGCATGGCAAGATTAAATTCAGGATTTCTGGCGGTACAGCCGACAGGACTATGCTGAATCAGTACACAGTCTCTAAGATTTCCCGCCTGACATGAGGCAATTGAATTTGCACACATACTCTGCTGGTTGAAAGGCATCTCAAGCTCGCAGAGTCGGCAGCCATTTTTTTTGCCGCAGTCAAATTCTCTTTTGATAAGGCTTCGACCTTCATAATTGGATTGCATCACCAGATCAGAGGCAGTACCTGTCCAGGAGGTAATGGAGCCTAATCTCATTTCTCGATTTTCAACGGTATCGAGTGCTAAATTAATCTGTTTCATCGGTATCTACTCTTTCCATCTGAAAAAACGGTTTTCTACCTTGCGTAGAAGATAGGTAACAGTACTTACTACAACTCCTAAAACCACCAGACCAACCATGATTCTGGTAAAGTTACCAAAACGTGCGTAGTACTGAATATAAAAGCCAAGACCGCTTCCTCCTCCAATCATCTCTGCAGAGGTGAGCATGATAAAGGACAGAGAAATCGCGATGTTGCATCCTGAAAAGACCTGAGGGAGAGAGGCCGGTAAAATGATTTTGAAGAGGATCTGAGCTTTTTTAAGATTCAGAACCTTTGCTGAATTTATTATTTTGGAATCAACATTCAGAACACCATTCATTGTAGAGGTCAGAATAGGCCAGAATGAGGTTATAAAAATAATAAAGATCGAACATGCCTTGAATGAAGGCAGCAGAGCAAGGGTGTAAGGGATAAAAACTACTGGAGGAATTGATCCCAGAAAGCTTGCTACGCTTGAGAAGGCTCTGCCTGTTCTTGCATTAAATGCAAGAAACAGTCCCAGTGGAATTGCTGTAACAAGAGCCAGTGCGAAACCGACAACAATTATGGATAGAGAACAGCCTATATCCACAATCAGACGGAGATAGTCTCCTAAAAACTGCTTTACGATTACACCAGGGGCCTTAAAGATATCCTCAGGAAGAATATTCAGCTTAGCGGTTAACATAAGCCAGACAAAAAGAGAAATACTGATAATCGCAAAGGTATCTCTTATCAGAGTTCTCTGTTCATCTTTTCTTGCGAGAAATAAAACAATGAAAAATGAAACCTCCAGCAGCAGAATGAATCCTAATGCATAATCATTCTGTGCGGAGCGCTTTAAGTGATCCTCAAGTCCGAATGCACTTAGAACAAAGAGGATCACAAATAGGTTGTTTAGATTAAAAACAGCTGATTTTAAATTCATAATTTTTAGTTAGCGCGTTGATGGTACTGATACAGTTCTTTATAAACAGCATCATTGGCGTTTTCTTTAACAAGTTCATTTAGTGCCTGCTCATATAGAGCTGCAGTGTAGTTTGGCTTGATATCAAATTCCTTAACAAAACCAAGGTCAACAAGACTGTCATAGAAAACGTCCATGCGCTTCAGATCTGGATCTGGATTGGCAATTTCGTTGTCGTACTTGTAGGTGTCAGCAAGCAGCAGGTCTTCATCAACGTCTACATACTTGGCTATGTCCTTAATAGACTGACTTTCGTTGGTTTTATAGAATTTGTAGGCTTTGATTAGAGCTCTGATAAAGTGTTTGTATGTTTCAGGCTCAGCCTTTAGCTTATCTGTAAGAATTGCCTGACGACAGCAGACATGATTGTCAAATCCTTCAACATCACCGCTGTTTGCAAGAATTGTATAGCCTTCGTTTTCAGCCAGAATTCTGTAAGGTGCATAAAGCACTGCAGCGTCGATTTCGTCATTTTTAAGTGAGGCATATACATCTGAACCGTCGTTGAACATTACGAATTCTGTATCTTTATCCAGACCGAGTTTTTTCAGAGCCTCTCTGATTACAATGTGTCCAGAACCAATGCCTTCCACACCAATCTTCTTTCCTGCCAGTAGTTTGATAGACCATTCTGACTTAGGAATTCCTTTTACAATTCTGTCCTTTACAATAATTCCATGACCGGTTTTCATTGCTCCTGCGAACAGAGAAATCTTGTGACCTTCAGACATATAGCTTACAAGTTCACTTGAACCGTAGGCTCCAACATCAATTTTTCCTGACTCCATTGCAGCCAGTTCGCTGTTGTTTTCATTAAACAGAACCAGCTCTGCATTAATACCTTCCTCTTCAAAATAGCCTTCTTCCTTAGCCAGAAAATACAGCAGATGTCCTGGGGATGGCAGGTAGCCTATTCTTACGGTAGTAAGTTCTGAAGACTGATTCTGATGCTCATGATGGGCGGCATGTTCATCGTTTTTTTTATCGTCTCCACAGCCTTGAACTGCGGACAGAAGAAATGCTAAAGATATAACCTTTAATGTGTTCTTGAATTTCATTTTTTTTCCTTATTTTGCTAAAAATCATCCGGCCAGGGCGAATTCAAACTCAGGTTCACGAACGTTTCCATACAGCGAGTCAATGAGCTCTGCACGTAGTGTTTCGTAGTCCCTTGTTTTTCTGATATCTGTACGGTTTCTTGGTCTGTCAAATGGTACTTTTATCTCTTTATAGACATGTCCAGGATTTTCTGAGAAAACTACAATCTTGTGTGACAGAAGTATTGCTTCGTCAATATCGTGAGTAACAAAGATTACAGTTTTGTTTTTCCCTGAAGATGACCATAATTCCAGCACCAGATCCTGCAGAGAGCTTTTATTCTTTGCATCTAAAGCTCCAAAAGGTTCATCCATGATCAGAATATCTGTGTCCATGGCCAGTGCTCTTGCAATAGCTACTCGCTGCTGCATGCCACCTGAAAGCTGAGAAGGGAATTTGTTTTTGAACTGCTCGAGATGAACAAGGTCCAGAAAATGGTTGGCAAGCTTGGTAACTTCTTTTTTGCTAAGCTGTTTTTTAGCCTGCTGAATTCCAAATTCTGTATTCTTTAATGCGGTCATCCAGTGAAAAAGAGAATAATGCTGGAATACCACACCTCTGTCTGTACCGGTTCCTTTTACTTCTTTTCCATCGATTAGGATTCTGCCGGAGGTTGGCTTTAGAAGTCCTTCCAGAACACTCAGAAATGTACTTTTACCGCAGCCTGATGCTCCGACAATACTTACGAATTCACCTGACTTTACAGAAAAAGACAGATCTTTGAGAGCTTCAAAGGTCTGATTTGGTGTTTTGTATTTAACACATAAATTTTCAACATCTATTTTATTCATGAGTTTCTCCCATTTAAAACTGATGTAAGACTTAAGAAAACTTTCTGTTTTCCTAAAAATGGAGTCAGCATAACTTCGTGTTATGTGATCTATGTGTAACTATTTTATTAGACACATTTTTTTCTGGCTAATACTGTTTTTTTATTGAGTTATATAGATTTTTTGAATAACTGCCAGGAAAGAAATGTATGGATGATTTTTGGAAGGAGGTCCGAAGAAAGTCAGACCTCTAAAATGGAGAATTATTGGTGAAACTTCGGTTATGAACTATAGTCTTCTGTTTGTTTTTGGAGGAATTCTGACTCCAATCTGTGTCATTGGGTGCTCAGGAGGAAGTGCGCATTTGACATCAAGACTGTCGGCTGAGAAGAATTCCTTGTCATACTGAGCAATGACTTCAATGGTTTCGTCTTTGCGAATGAAAGACCAGTCTTTATCCTTGTTTAATTCGATTTCAATTGTGTCGCCGTTTTCATCAGTAAACTCGTATTTGTCATCGCCAAAATACTTTGTGACTTTTCCCTTTACTCTAACGATCTCTTCATCTTTTTCGTTTTTCAGATCTCTGATGGCGATAAGATTCAGTTTTTTTTCAAATCCCTGAGGCTGATCCTTGAATTCAGATTCACATGGTCTTGGTGTATGTGCGATACCTTCAGCAAATACTGTTGAGATATTTGCAAGCAATATAGAAGCTGCACTCAGCAAAAATAATCCTTTTATCATAAAATAATCTCCATATGCTTTGGAATCTGGCTGATAATTATAGTTGAGGCATCTTAGTCTCAACTTAGTCAAATCACGGGCAATCGCAAGTTTCTGTTTTTGGTGTTCACATACGTATATGAATAGATATCTGGCATTACATAAAATCATTGAACTTGGTAATTTTACCAAGGCAGCTTCTGCCATGAACTGTACACAGTCTGCAATTAGTCAGATGATTTCCTCTCTGGAAGATGAACTTAAGATAAAGCTGCTTAACAGATCTAAATCAGGAATTTCTCTTACAAAAGAGGGCGAGAAATTATACCCCCATATACAGCGTCTTGTATACGAATATAGAACAGTAAAAGAACATGCACAGGAAATAAGAGGTCTGGAAACAGGAACAATCAGAATAGGAACTATGGGAAGTATTTCCACTCACTGGCTGCCGATTCTAATCAGTGAATTTAAAAAGAAATACCCTGCAATTGAATTTGTTCTGCTCGAAGGAGACTATGTTTCCATTACAGAGTGGATTAAAACAGGAGCTGTCGATTTTGGATTTGTAAACCCGGATGCTGTTAGCGGTATCAAGACCTCACCTGTAAAGGACGGTCGTATGCTGGCAGTTCTTCCTCCAGGTCATCCTCTTGCAAAATGTGACGTTGTTTCTCTTAAGGATTTAGGACGAGAACACTTTATTCTTCTTGAGGAGGGAAATCATTCAGAACCTCTTATCGCCTTCAAGGAACAGGGGATTCATCCTAAAATAAGTTACGTTATTCATGATGACTACACCATTATGAATATGGTTGAAGCAGGCTTAGGTGTAAGTATGCTTGCAGAACTTATGCTCAAGAGAATTGCATACAATCTCGAACTTAGACCAACTGATCCTCCTGTAATCAGAAAAATGGCCATAGGTTATAAGGACAGACTGTCACTTACCATCGCAGCAAGAAGATTTATTGAACTTTTAAAAGAAAATATGGACAAATTACCATAGAAGGCAGTAATTTTTGATGAAAATCAAAACAATACTGCTGTGAAAATGTATTTTTTGCGATTCTTAAAAAAAAAGTGGGTCTGCACTCAAAATTTGCTTTTTAAAAACTATAAAAGTAAATTTTTTTTACTACTCTCATATAAGGATGTAAGCGAAAAATCGTAAAAAAATACGAAAAAATTTGGTGATTTTAATAAAAAATGCGCCACTTTCTCTTAAAAATGATAAAATGCGCGGATTAAGATATTCGGGAGTCTAATTTTGGCAAAGCATTCAATTTTAGTTGTTAACGGACCAAACCTTAATCTGTTGGGCGTACGTGAGCCTCAGATTTATGGTCATACATCATTAAAAGATCTTGAAAATCATCTTAAGGATGTTGCAAATGAATTGGATGTTGATATCGAGTGCTATCAGTCAAATTCTGAGGGCGATATCGTTACCAAAATTCAGGATTCTAGATTAAACAAAGATTTTGTTCTCATAAATGCCGGTGCCTACACTCATACCAGCGTTGCTATTCGTGATGCTTTAACCGGAGTGGATTTGCCTTTTTATGAGATTCATATTTCCAATGTTCACAGAAGAGAAGAATTCAGGCATCATTCTTATCTTTCTGATGTGGCCGTTGGTGTCATTGCCGGTTTCGGACTTAATGGTTATGAGTATGCCCTGAGATCTGCTGTCGATTTCTTAGGTCGTAATCGTTAAGATTTAGAAATAACTAAATTAGGATATTTTATGCAAATTGATATTCATAAGATTGCTAAGCTTATTGAGATTGTTTCAAAATCAGATGTTTCTGAGATTAACTTAAAGCAAGGCGAAGAAGAGTTAAAGATTACTCGTGAAAAGGCTGTTGCTCAGTCAGTTCAGACTGTAATTTCAGCTCCAGTTGCTGCTCCTGTTGTACAGGCCGCTCCAGCAGCTGCAGCTCCAGCTCCTGCTCCAGCAGCTGCACCAGCAGCTCCTGATGCTGCAAAGCTTATGAAGTCACCAATGGTTGGTACTTTCTACCGTTCAGCTAGCCCTACCGCTGCTCCTTTCGTTGAGGAAGGTGCTTCTGTTAAGGAAGGCGACACTCTATGTATTATTGAAGCTATGAAGATGATGAATCAGATTCAGGCTGACCGTTCAGGTGTAATTAAGAAGATTTTGGTTGAGAATGGCTCAGCTGTTGAGTTTGACCAGCCTCTATTCGAGTTTGAATAATAACTGAGAGTAAACCTAAAATATGAAACTTGAAAAAGTTCTTATAGCTAACCGCGGTGAGATCGCTTTACGTATTTTACGTGCTTGCCGTCAGTTAGGTTTAAAGACTGTTGCAGTTCATTCAACAGCCGATAGAGATCTGTTACATGTTAAGCTTGCAGATGAAGCTGTATGTATTGGACCAGCAGCTCCAAAGGATTCTTATTTAAATATTCCTTCAATCATTGCTGCTGCAGAAGCAACAGGTGCTAATGCAATTCACCCAGGTTATGGTTTCCTATCAGAAAATGCTGATTTCGCTGAAATGGTTGAGAAATCAGGCTTCGTTTTCATTGGACCAACTGCTGATACTATCCGCCTGATGGGCGATAAGGTATCTGCTAAGAAAGCTATGCAGAAGGCCGGTGTTCCTTGTGTTCCTGGTTCAGCAGGTGCATTAGGTGAGGATTTCGAAGAGAATCGTCAGCTGGCTAACAAGATTGGCTACCCAATTATCATTAAAGCTGCCGGTGGCGGTGGCGGCCGTGGTATGCGTGTTGTAAGATCAGACGCTGAGCTAGAGGAGTCAATTGCTCTGACTCGTCGTGAAGCAGACATGTTCTTCAACAATCCTGCCGTTTACATGGAGAAGTTCCTTGAGAACCCTCGTCACGTTGAGTTCCAGGTTCTTTCAGACGGTCAGGGACATGCTGTATACCTAGGCGAACGCGATTGCTCAATGCAGCGTCGTAATCAGAAGGTTTTAGAAGAGGCTCCAGCACCATTCATTTCTGAAGAGCAGCGTAAGACTATCGGTTCTCGCTGTGCTCAGGCATGTATTGATATTGGTTACCGCGGAGCTGGTACTTTTGAGTTCCTATATGAAAACGGTGAGTTCTACTTCATTGAGATGAACACCCGTGTTCAGGTTGAGCACCCAATTACCGAAATGATTACCGGTGTTGATATCGTTCGTGAAATGATATCTGTATGTGCTGGTAACCCACTTTCAATTACTCAGGATGACGTAAAGATTAAAGGTCATGCATTCGAGTTCCGTATCAATGCAGAGGATCCTTCAAACTTTATGCCTTCTCCAGGTGAGATCAAGTATCTTCACGTACCTGGTGGTCCTGGTGTTCGTTGGGATAGCCATGTATATCAGGGCTATAAGGTTCCACCACACTATGACTCATTAGTTGGAAAGTTAATTGTTTTTGATGATACTCGTGAACAGGCTCGTGTTCGTGGCCTAGAGGCTCTTGATGAGCTAGTATTAGATGGAATTAAGACCAATATTCCTCTACACGAGGATTTACTGAATGATCCTGTTGAGATTAAGGGTGGCGCAAGCATCCATTATCTTGAGGAGAAATTAGAGGCTGCTAAGGCTTCAAAGAAGTAATCTTCATCAAAAATAGTAATGCCCCCGGAAATTGATCACTTAGGTTTCCAGGGCATACCTGCAGAATTTAAGGCTTGTCTTCTAAAATTATCTGGAGACAGGCCTTTTAACTTTTTACATACCCTATCAGAGATATACCAGTTAAATCTCTTCTGGTACATTTTCAAATTTGTCTCGTTTCTATAATCCCTCAAACGACAATTCACATACTGCTTAATGCTGTCATTGTAAGGTACCAAAAATACGCTTATTACTTAATGGCAAACTCCTTGCCCTTTAATGATACATATTTAAATAACCTTTTGTATTTATAAAGAAAAAGGGTATAAATCAATTTTGTTCGTATTATTTCGACACGGAAATAACCGCAAATGAACTGGCTAACATTGATTTAGACTTTGGACTTAATGATGAATGGTTATCTGAAGCTTGGAGCTTGCTATATATTTGGTTTAGGTTTATGTGCAGCGATTACTGTAAATCTTCTGGCTCAGTTCCACGTCAAGGCAAATCTCTACGAAAATATCAAAAGAATGAATCTTGAAATTCAGAAAGAAGGTGTTTTGTTTGAAGACATTAACGTGATTTCCAGGCACGACAAAAAAAATGTAGCGAGGATTTCAATTAAAAACTTTTTACTTTTTTCGACCGGTTCTGTAGATATAGATAGTGCAATTTCCGCTCATAACCTTCTGCCTGATCATTTTGATTTCTACATCAACGGTTTTATTGGAGCAGGTATTACCTTCAAGAAAATAAAACCAAATCCTTATTATTTATCCAAAACAGAAAAAATCTCAGCAGACGTAATTTAAGGTGAAATCAAACTCAGTATTTCTGATTTAATAAAGATGAACAGAAAATACTACAGTGAGCTGGTTGTTGCCGAGATTAAAACTCCAAAAGCAGAGTTTCTCTCAAAGAAATTTCCTGAATATAACTCTGAACTATATGGCGTGACTTATGTTGCTCCTATTTCCACATTATCAAATTCAGGCAACAAATATCTTCCTATGGCTCCGGAACATTCAGAACTGAAGATTGACACTCTGAGTTTCAAAACCGCCAGGGGCGATTTTGATTTGACCGAGGTGGATATATCACGAGGAATCAGAGAGGACAAACGTACTCAGGAAATGAATGTCTTTAAATTCAAAGTTGCAAATGGACAGGGGAGTTTTTCTCTGTATGGATACAACGATAAGGTAAGAAATGACGAAACAATTGAGCATTATATGAATCGCATTAACGCTCGATATATTCTTAGCCTTGGTGGGGCTGCCTTTATGGAAAGTCCAACTCCTCTCTACAGAATGATGTTTGAAAAAGGCCTTCTTTCTTTATCTGATAACGGACAGAATCTGATGAGTAGAATTAACTTTGAAAAAGGCGAACCTACTTTCAACGGTCGACCTAAAGATGAACTCTTTGAAGTGCTTTCTAAAACTGAAAATGGATCAATACAGTAAATAGTGATGAGCTTATGTTAGGCTACCTGTTAAGAATGTATTAAGCAGGCAGCCTTGCACAAATGAATCGGAAGGTTAATCTGCAATTAGAGCTGTAATTTCCTCAAGATCCGGTGAACCGGTATATCTTCTGATAACCTTTCCTTCTTCATCTAAAACCAGAAGAAATGGTACTCCAATTATATTGAAGTTCTTTGTCAGTTCCTTGTTTGCTTCAGTGTCAGGATCTGTTATATCAAAACGAATTCTGTTCATGTCTTTTGTAAGATCTAAAAATTCATCACTTGCATAAATAGTCCTATCAAGCTCATGACAGTTTGCACACCACTCTGCGGAGAATGTAACCAGAGTTTTCTTTCCGTTGTACTTGTTTAAATCAGCAATCTTATGGACGAGTGTGAAGTTTCTGTTGGTAACATGGGAAGTACCTGTATAAACTGCGGTATAAATTGCCCAGAAACATAAGAATGCTGCCATCAAGATATAGGATACCTTCTTGCTTCTGAACAGCACTCCTATAAAGTAGGCTCCACAGCTTGCGTAAACTGCAGGCTCAATGTATCTGTTAAGATCTCCGAAAAGATGCTGACAGATATAGTAGGCTCCTAAAAATAGAGGAATTGCGAACAGTCTTCTGATTTGCTCGGTGTGATTTTTTAGTTTTGAAATATATTTTGAGCCGAAAAAGCCGATTACAAGCAGAGGAAGTCCCATTCCCAGACCAATGAACAGGAACATCAGAACTCCCTTTAGAATTGAATTGGAAGTAATGATGTAAACCAGAGCGCCTGCAAGTGGTGCACTGGTACAAGGTGTAGTAATCAGCGCTGACAGTGCGCCAAATATAAAAGCCTTGGCAATGGTTCCATCTTTCTGTCTGTTAATTGCAATCTGAAGTGAGTTGTTAAATAAAAGTGGTACCTTCAGATTGATAAAACCTGCACAGTCTAATGTGAAGATAAGCAGAATTGAACTGAGAATAATGATTGAAACCGGATGCTGCAGTATTCCGTGAGCAGACACACCTATCTCGGCAAATACCAGTCCTAGCACACAGTAGGTTAGGGCAAGACCCAGAATGTAGCTGATATTCTGTTTTATCTTGTTTGCTGCTGATACGTATTTAGTGCCCATGATAGTTGCAGAGTAGATTGAGAGCAGAGGCAGTACGCATGGGGTCAGATCAAGTGCAACACCAAAGCACAGACACAAAAGCAGAATAATCAGAAAATTATCGTAACCGCTGAAGATTCCTTTTTCCTGATTTAGGTTTGAAGAAGGCAGCTTCTCGATATTTCCTTTGATGTCTTTTTCAAGGAAGATATCCTGTGTCTGGGTAGGATAGCAGATTCCCTGACTGTCACAGCCTCTGTATCTGAATTGTATTGGGCTCCCTGCTTTTCCCTCAATCACCTGTGCGTTAAGTGAAACAGAATCCATATACACTTCATTTGTTCCGCTTGCATCTTCATGCATGATGCCATCAGGCAGCTTGTCAGAACTTATAAGAACATCATCAGCCTCAAATCCTATTGAATCCTTGTATATATATGATCCGTTTTTTATGAGGATGTTACATTTGATTAAATCATTGTTCAGCGAGCATTCTGCTGAGAATGGAAGGCCTTCCTGAGCTGTTGCCCCAAGAGCATACAGTTTGTCGAGGTTAATATCGGCAAACGAACTTAGTGAATAGAAAAAAGTAAGCAGTGTAATTAGAATTCTGAACATATATCTTTCCTTGTATTAACTGAATCATATCAAAATTTGAGTATTCAGTTTCGTTAATTTAATGAGAAAAAATCAGAATTCCGCAAACGTCAACTAAACTTAAGGTATGAAGTGTATGTGAGTAGTACGAATTATGAATATTATAAAGGCATGCTGGCTTTTTATTAAAAGCTACTTTTCAAAGTTGTATGCGGTCTATTTTATAAGATGGCAGATTTCTACTGTTGTCATGATGCCGTTTATGTACGTCCTGGATAAACTTGGTCTTACTGTTATTCCAAATCTGATTATCGCTCAGACTATAGGTTCAATTATATTCTTCAGACTGGATAAACTGATCTTTAATTTCTTTGACAGGCTTCATCATAGAAAAAACAAGAGTGAATCGTAAAAGTCAGTAACGAAATCTGTAATTCTCTGAATACTTCCTCGCCTTTGAAAATTGTAAAAAACTCGTCGCTTAAGACGATTTCTATCGCTCTTTTTGTATATATATTATTTCGATATAGATTTTTTCCTTTCATAACAAAAACATATAACTGCATATAAAAAAATAGAATTGGCATTATTTAGAAAATATTCAGATAATAGGTTATACAAAAAAAGTGTTGCTTTAATAAATAATTAGAAAGAAATTCTAATTAAAAATAGTAGTACCTAGAGAAGAGTATAAAAACATGCAAAAGTTCATTCAGTTATTTAACGGAATATCAGGCCGATCCCAGGCTGATTTATTCTTCCTGTCAGATGTAAATTCACTTCTTTTCTCTCATTTTGAAATGTGTAGATGCACTTGCATGTGTAAATGCAAGTGTTAGTCAATAAAGCTTAATCACCTAGCTTTCAAAATAATTCTACTTTAAATCGTTTTTACATGTTAGTTCAGCTCAGGCTGGACAGGGGGAATTTTATGTCCTTTAAAATTGCAGTTGCAACTTCAGATGGAGTCAATATTGATACCGAATATTCAAAGGCTCCAAAGTTTTTAATTATCAATGTAGATGATGAAGGTAACTATCATAATGAAGGATATCTTCATAATTACAGCATAAGTGTCAATGGCTGTGGTTCCTGCGAAAGCTGCAAAAGTGGCTGTCAGGCTAATGAAGCTGAGTTCCTCTGGGAGTGCAGCTATGTTCTTGCAACCTCATTTTCACACCGTATTACAAAGCTCTTAAACCGTATCTATATTGATACTTTAGAGGTTAGGCTGACTATAGCTGAAGCTGTTCCAAAGGTTATTGCCTTTGAGAACCGCAGATCAAATTTTGGAAAAAATCTGAAGACTTCGGTATGGGTTCCTCCAAGAAACATAACTCATGACTATGTTCCACAGGATGATTATTCAGCTGATGCTTCTGAGGAGCAGGTTGAGAATGCATCTCAGGCAGATCTGAATCTGAATTCAGAGCGAATCGGTAAAAACCGTGTTGCTTTTGCCAGTTCTGACGGCAAGGTAGTGAATAGACATTTTGGTCATGCCGATCCTTTCTATATATATGAACTTCATGACAATTTAGCTTATTTTGTCGAAAAACGTTCAGTTAACAGCTGCTGCAATGGTGGCGGACATACAATCGACTCATTTAACGCGGTTGCCTCTACTATAGCTGACTGTCGTGCAGTGGTTGTAGCAAAAATTGGTCAGGGCGCATCTTCATTCCTTGAAAACAAAGGCTTTGAAGTATTTGAAGCTCCATACCTTATCAGCAGAGTTCTGGACAAGATCATCAAAGACAGATTACTGGAGTCTGCAGCATGACCGCTAATTATCAGGAACTCTGTCTTAAACATCCATGCTACGCAAGAGGAAATAAATCAAAGGCAGGAAGAATTCACCTGCCAGTTAGTCCGGGCTGCAACATTGGCTGCCGATTCTGCGATCGAAAGTTCAATAATTTTGAGAAAAGACCTGGAGTCTGCAGTTCGATTTTAAAACCAGCTCAGGCTGTTGAAGTTGTCAGAAAGTCACTTGAACTCTGTGAAGATATTTCAGTTGTAGGTATTGCAGGCCCTGGTGACACTCTGGCTACACCATATGCTCTTGAGACCTTCAGACTTATAAGAAAGGAATTTCCAAAGCTTTTTCTTTGCATGAGTACCAATGGACTTCTTTTAGAGGAGAAAGC
>JAGDBH010000121.1 GCA_017959135.1 Succinivibrio sp.
AAGGATAGGGTTAATTTCTCAGTAGCTCATACAGATGCCGATTATGATGCAGCCTGCAAGGGATTTGAAGCAGGTGCCAGAGAGCTTACCCACTGCTTTAATGCCATGAATTCCATTCATCATCGTGCTCCGGGACCTGTCTGCGCTGCAGCTGATTATCCTGATGTATTCTGTGAGATTATCTGCGATGGAGTTCATATTCATAAAGGTGCTGTAAGACTGGCCTTCAGACTCTTTGAGAATATCGTAATGATTTCGGATTCCATGGAGGCGACCGGTCTTGAGAATGGTGTCTATGCTCTAGGAGGGCAGAAGGTTGAGGTAAAGGGCAAGCTGGCAACCTTGGAGAATGGCGTTATTGCAGGCTCTGTAACCAATCTTTATGACTGTTTCAAAACTGCTGTTCTGGAGATGGATATTCCTCTTCAGCTGGCAGTCCTTGCCTGCACTAAGAATCCCGCCAGCGCCATAGGTATCTATGATAAGGCAGGAAGTATAGAAACAGGAAAAAGAGCTGATGCCCTGATTGTCGATAAGAAAACCCTGGCTCTTAAACACGTGATTTTAAGAGGCAGACTCCTTTACTAAGGCTCCTCTCCGACGTAGTTGTCCTGAAGAGTATCGTACTGTAGTTTTGTCAGATCAGCTGCGAAATTTAAATATATTGAGCTGAAGATAGTACCGTCGTGGTAGAGGGAGTATTTCTCAAGGTGCTTGAGCATGGATTCCTTGTATTTGACAAAATTACGCTCAGCCTCTTTTAGCTCATCCTTACACTGCTTTGGATTGTCTGACTCGCTGCATTTTGCCAGAGATTTCTTGTAGGCTTTGTTGAGCTCTGCATCATAGGCTTCAAGTCTGTTTGAGCTGCACTCGTTCATCTGTACAGTATTGTCCGCCTTATCTCTGCACTTGTTGAAAATATCTTCAATATCAGGAGTATTTTCTGCGAGGGCAATCCCTGATACTAAAAGCAGTGATAACAGACTCTGTTTTATATAGGTTTTCATTAAAAAACTCCGCGGTGTTTGTGTATTAACAATCTGATTATTAAGTGATTATCTTACATCTCTTGGAGTAAAAAAAAGAGTGATTCAAAAGTGATAATATTTTCTTAGATGAAATTTTTTGTCTATTTGCTCAACCTTTTCGTTTCCTTCTTTATGTTAAACTCGGGTTAGCTGAAGTTAATATTATATGAAGAAAAATATCCAATAAATATGTGTATCATCGAAAACAGAGAATTTGAGGGCGAACGTCCTCTTTTCTATCAGAAAGATCTTTCTTTATCAAAAATTAAGGTTCTAAACGGCGAGTCTGCCATTAAAGAATGTACAAATGTTACCTGTACTGATTCTTCCTTCAACGGAAAATACCCTTTCTGGCATGCTGATAATGCCAAGATTGAAAAGTGTGTATTTGAGACTGGAGGCAGAGCTGCAATCTGGTACTCAAAGAATCTTACAATGAAGGACTGTCAGGTTATAGCTCCTAAAATGTTCAGACGCTGCAGCGACCTTAAGCTTGAGAATGTTGACTTTACAGATGCGCAGGAAACACTCTGGGACTGTACTGATATCAAGGTTAACAGTATTAAGGCGGTTCATGCTGATTACATCTTTATGAACAGCTCAGACATTGAAGTCGAGAATTTTGAACTTCACGGAAACTATTCTTTCCAGAACTGTACTAATGTAAAAATTAAAAACAGTAATCTTGAGACCAAGGACGCTTTCTGGGAGGCTAAGAATGTAACCGTGGAAAACTGTACTATTTCCGGTGAATTTTTAGGCTGGCACTCAGAAAATCTGACCCTTATAAACTGTAAAATCAAGGGTACTCAGCCTCTGTGCTATGCAAAGAATCTTAAGATCATCAACTGTACCTTTGATGAAGACTGTGATCTTGCCTTTGAGTACTCATCAATCGATGCTGAGATTAAAGGTCATGTAACCAGCATCAAGAATCCTCTTACCGGTAGAATCAGAGTTGATTCTGTAGGTGAGATTATCTCTGATGAAAATGCTAAAGCTCCTAATGACTGCGTAATTGAGGTTGTTAATGGGTAAGTTTAACTTTGATGAGAAGATAGACAGACGCGGTACTTTCTCATATAAATGGGATTCTCTATCTGTTCCTGACATGCTTCCTTTATGGGTTGCAGATATGGATTTTAAGGTAGCTCCTCCTATCTACGAGGCGGTTAACAGATGCGCACAGCAGGGCGTGTTTGGCTATGCTGTAGAGAACGATGACTATTACAACGCAATCATCTCCTTTAACAAAAGACATTATGGGGTTGATCTAAAACGAGAATGGATAATGCCGGTTCCAGGAATCGTACCTGCTCTGACAGCTATTCTTCAGGCTTTAACTCAGCCGGGTGATGAGGTTATTCTGCAGTCTCCTGCATATAACTGTTTTTTCAGCTGCATCAGAAATTCAGGACTTGTGCCTTCAGAAAACTCTCTTTGCTATGAGGACGGAAAGTTCTCAATTGATTTTGATGATCTTGAATGACGTGCATCATCACCTAAGGCCAGAGTGCTTTTAGTCTGCAATCCTCATAATCCTTCAGGAAGACTGTGGCATTTAGACGAGTTAAAGCGCATCTGTGAGATTGCAAAGAAGCATAATCTTATTGTTATCTCTGATGAGATTCACTGTGATATAAGACCTAACGGCAGTACCTTTCATGCCTTTTCAACTGTAGATGAAAGGTATAACGATCATCTGATTACTCTTGGTGCTCCAAGCAAGACCTTCAATATTGCTGGTCTTAAGATTGCTCATGTCATCTGCAGAAACTCTGATTACCGCTACAGAATCGACCGTC
>JAGDBH010000122.1 GCA_017959135.1 Succinivibrio sp.
AACCTTTTTCTTCTGTCACGAGCGAATTGCATCTCCAGTTCCTGCTCCAGAGCAGCGTAACTTCAAAAAGGCAATGAAAGGTCTGTTCTCAAACCGCTACTGGGTAATGCTGACTCTTGCAATGGACTTCGTATGTACCTCTGATGTTACCTTCAATACTGTTAACATCTACTTCTGCAAGTACTTCCTGAACGATCCTGAGCTGGTTGGTACCTACGGTATTCTGGTTAATGCAGGCAGATTTGCCACCATGATTCTTCTGCTGCCATTTATGCTGAAGATTGCCGGCAAGAGAAACTGTCTGCTGATGGCATGTGTAACACTGTGCATCGCAATGGCAATCAGATTTGCATTCCCTCACTCAGTAAATGCCTTCTATCTGACCTCATTATTCTACGGTTTCGGCCAGGGTTTCACCTGGACCACTCTATTTGCTATGATTCCTGATACTGTAGAGTATGGTGAGTACCGTGACGGTGAACGTCATGAGGGCTACATCTACGCAGGTGCATCTTTCGGAACCAAGGTAGGAGCAGGCTTAGGTCCTGTTCTGATGGGCTTTGTTCTTGATTTCGGCGGCTATGTTCCAAACGCTGTAGAGCAGACTGCTGCAGCAAGCAATGCAATCCTATGGGCAAGCACACTGCTTCCAATCGGTATCCTTGTACTGGGTATCATTGCAATGTTAGGCTATAAGCTGGATAAGGAATATCCTCAAATCATCAAGGAACTTGATGCAAGACAGGCAAATGCAGCATTAGCTGAGTAATCGGAGATATAATCTTGACCACAGTTTTAGATATAGAAAATCTTAAGGAAACTCTTAACCGAGGAGATTCAGACTTTCCTCTGGAGAGCTACGTGTGGTCAGGATATAACTTTGACAACCACATTAAAATGCATTGGCACAGTGATGTGGAGCTGGTTCGCTTTATTCAGGGAGAATTCAGTTACACCATCAAAATGCAGGAATATAAAATAAAAGACAGAGCAATTGCATTTATACCTGCCAATGTACTTCACTCTTTCATTCTTCCATCCTATTCCTCTGAAAGCGCTGTGGTCTTCAATCCTAAAATGCTGCCCTTCAGTGAGTACGACAAGAATGAGAGAGCACTAAGCAAAGCTCTGGTATTAGGTTACACCTCCCTATATAATCCGATAACTCCGGATGATCCGGATTTTGAAATCCTTGATGAGGCTATCGACTACATAGTTGCCAACTCAAAGGAAACTTCGGTCTGTTCAAGACTTAGAATCAAATCAAAGCTTATGGAAATCTTTGCAATTCTGCAGAGTAAAGGCTATTTCTCAGAGGAAGCTGTCACCTCAGACAATTCCTCAATGCAGAGAGAAGATCGAGTTAAGCTTCTTTTAAAACACATTTCAGAGAATTATCCAAAGAATATTACAGTTAATGAAACTGCAGAAAAACTTGGCTTTACCACCGAGTATTTCTGCAGATTCTTTAAAAAGAATTTTGGTGAAAGTTTCATTGATTATCTCAATGACTATCGAATGGATCGTGCGGCGCAGGCTCTTCTGCTGACAAATCTGCCGATTGCCAAGATTGGCGAAAACTGCGGATATCAGAATTCAGGTTATTTTTATAGAGTGTTCAAAAAGAAATTCGGGTGCACACCAAATCAGTTCAGAACCTTAAAGTCCGCCAAAGGCTAGACTATATTTCATCGAGTTGCTCTCTTTCCTTAAGCATGCGCTTAAATGAGAATAATCCGGAGAGTTCCATCTTTACAAAAAAGCAAAATCTTTTGGTCATTTTTAAATCTCGCTAAAAAGAAACTTTGTATAGACCTGCTATACAAAGTTATCAAACAAACACAAGAACTTTTTGTAATTTCAAGAGGTTGCCCTCTTGTTTCTCTCCTGAGATTCGGCTCATTGGCCGGTATAATAATCCGTCTAAATAACTTAACGGACAATGTCAGATTTCCTTTAGCATAAAAATTAATAAATTCTAATAATATGATTTAAATAAGAAATTTTGTATAAACTTGAGACATACTTATGTGTAGAAATTAAAATCATATTGTTTTCTCAATTGTTTGAAAGCACAAAAATGAATAATACGCTCAGCACTCCTTTTTTCAGACTCGAAGGCTTTGCCCCATCAGAAAAACTTTTCGTCATGACCGATATTCACGGCTGTTATGAGGCTATGGAACGACTTTTAAGCTTTTATGACAGCAAATCAAAGGTTGTTTTCATGGGAGATGCCATAGACAGAGGCGAAAAAAGCTTTGAAGTGGTGAAAAGACTACTTGAGCTTAATGCAGTCACTCTCTTTGGCAATCACGAAATCATGTCTCTTGATTATTACTATTACGATGATTTCAACGAGGAAGGAATGACTCCAAGTAAGCTTTGGGTATACTTCAACGGTGGTGAAACAACACTTGAGTCATTTGAAAAGGCTGTATTAGACGGAGAGGAGAATCTTGAAAAGAAAGATCCTGACAAATACTTCCCTGCTCCCTATGAAAGATACTTGAAAAACTGTGTAAGTCATTATCTGAGCGGCAATATTCTCTTCTGCCATGCAGGACTTCCTGCTGACAGATGTTTTGACTTTTTAGGTAATCCTTTTGACAGAGACAGCTTTGATAAAGAATATGCCTGGTGGCGAGGTGAAAATGAGCTCGAGAGTGGCTATACCACACAGCGTACCTTTGAAGGCAGAAAAGTATTCACTGTAAGCGGACACACCACCTGTGAATGCTCAAAAATGCGTCAGCCATTTGGAATCAGGCTTGATACAGGCCATTCTCTGAAGGCAGCTTTGGAAATTGAGCCTCTATCCGAGACCTCATCACAATACAGAATTATTCTGACTCCATGTGACGAGGTTGAAGAGCCTTGCAGTGATATACAGAAAGCTTATTCAGAGCTTATAAAAAGCCAATAAAACAGCTCTAAATAATACAGCTCACGAGACTGCATAATAAAACTCTAATTTTCTTCAACGATAATAAGTACATAAATAATTTAAAACAAACGCAAGCTTTTCTTTTTCGTGGGCTACTATTATGAAATACCAGACAAAACTTTTCTCAAACCTCCTCAAGAAAATCAAAACTCAGGTTGATTATGACAATTTCCAGCCACAGAAAGTAATCGAGAAAATCAA
>JAGDBH010000123.1 GCA_017959135.1 Succinivibrio sp.
CAGACAAAGATTAATACTCAGGCTGTAGTAAGAGAAGGGCAGAGTCTGCTTTTAGGCGGTTACTATGTAGAGTATAAACAGGATGATTCATCAGGCGTTCCAGGTCTTAAGGATGTTTCTGTTGTCGGAAAACTTTTTGGTACCGATTCTAAGACCAAGTACAAGAGAGAACGTCTGATTCTTATTACACCTAAGGTACTTGATTTAGGTGAAGCTCAGGCAATGCCGGATGATCTTGATGATGCTGATTTTCAGGTCAGCGCAACTCAGGATAATTATCTGAAGCGTCCTGTTAAAAAGAAGGACAGCTCTGGTTGCAGTTCAAACAGAGCATCAAATAATAACAACTGATTTGTATAAATAACAGAAGAACGATATGGCTGATTCATACACCTTTAAGGTGTTCACCGGACCTCATAACGGACTGGTATTTGATTTAAAACCAGGTTCATATAAGGTTGGTAAGGGTACAGATAATGATCTTATTTTCTCTGACGAGGAAATGGGGAGCTCTGCAGCTGTAATTGAGGTTACGCCTTTTGATATAAGTATTACTCTAAATGAGCCTGCTCTCTTGAATGGTCAGACTGTTGATGCCGGTCATCTTAAGTGGGAAAGCGGAAGTTTCATTCAGTTAGGTGATACTCTGATATGCTATCGAGCATCTTCAATCAAGGGACCGTGGGCTAAACCTGATTTTGCTTCTGAACAGCAGCCATCTGATATGGCTAATGGCTCATCCCAGACAGAAGCTGCTCAGGAGAATGCAACTGCATCAGATGCGGAAGGTAAGAGTGCTGAGGGGAAAGCAGGAGCAGAAAAAGTATCCGAGACCGAATCTGCAGTTACTGAAGATGCTTTTGAAAAGAATATCGATGCTCCTACTGCAAAGGAACTGCTTACCAACAGGTCAATTATTCTTACTGTCCTAAGCGGTTTTCTGCTGATCGTTCTTCTGGTTGCCTTAATGTTCGGTTCAACTATTTTTAAAACCAGCGAACTTGATGCAGATCTTATTGCAGTGAATAACATCATAAAAGAGAATAATTTCAAAGATCTTAAGACTGATGTTAATGACGGAGTTATTGAGCTTAACGGTTCTGTGGAATCCAAACAGAGCTTTGCAAAACTCGTTGACGTTCTGCCTAAGCTCAAGACTACTCTGAATCTGAATGTTGAAGTTAGAGACGATGAGATTCTAGGTGTAGAAAGAGATTTCATGAATCTTGGCTATTATGTACGAGCTCACTACATCGATGATGGAAAGATAGGTGTAGATGGATATATGGCTGATGCCTATGTTCAGGCCGAGGCCTTTAATGCTATGGAACCTCGTTACAAGGACAGACTTAAGGGCAGAATAATCTACAGAAGCGAGCTTGAGAATACGCTTAAGAGTAACTGCGAACATAATGGCGTTCATAACATTCAGCTGGTTTTAGGTAAAGGCAGAGTTTACTACAAGGGAAGAACAACCCTTGATGATGAGAACAATCTTGAAACAGCAAGATTCCAGACATCAACGAAGTTTGGTATACCATTGATGTTTACAAGGTATGATCCAAAGGCAAGTTCAAGTGTTGAACGTTTAGACGGTACTGAGGTTGTTGAACTGAGTGCTGCAACAGATGAAAAAGTTACATCTTTAACAGAACGTTCTCAGGAACCTAAAACCACAATTAAACAAGAGCAGTATGCGGATGAAACAGCTATACTTAGTGTAACAATGAAACCTATGAGATTTATTACACTTAAGAACGGAAGAAAATATTTCGAAGGCGGTGTTCTCCCATCTGGATTTGTAGTTACTTCCATTGACCTTAATAAGGTTGTTCTTATGAAGGGAAATGAAGTTAAAGAATTGCAGCTCAAGTAGATATAAGGAAAATAATTATGGTAACCACACAGACTAAGGATGATATTTCAATGCTGGTTCAGCTTGGAATGGCTGCCTGCATGAATGGCGATGTTTACAACGCTAGAAAGATGTTTGAGAATCTTTTAGAGTACGAGCCTGATCTAAGAGCTGCTTCATTAGGCCTGGCATTCTCAAAAATCGTTACCGATGAGTTTCAGGATGCAGAAACCATATTAGATGGTCTGTCAGAGGATGATGATACTCTTTCTCTGAAGGTTATTTCGTTAAGTCTACAGCGCAATAGTGACGAGGCGGGAACCCTTTATAACAAAATTAAGGACAAGCAGTCTCCTGAAGCTCTTACTGCAAAGCAGTTTATGGATTACACTGCGGACAACTAACAG
>JAGDBH010000124.1 GCA_017959135.1 Succinivibrio sp.
ACTGCCTTCTGGTAACAGGTATTGATAATCTCGGTTACTTCCTCATCGATTGTTGCTGCAGTCTTGTCAGACAGTGCAACCATTGACGATGAAGCTCCACCTAAGTATGCTGAACCTTCATTATCTTTCTCATACTGCATTGGAGCTAGTTTCTTGGAGAAGCCCCAGCGGGTAACCATATTTCTTGCAATCATGGTTGCTCTTTCAATGTCGTTTGAAGCACCAGTGGTTACAGCATCAGCGCCAAACATCATTTCTTCCGCAATTCTTCCAGCAAACAGTGTTGAAATGTTTGAAAGAAGACCGCGTCTGCTCTGAGAAACTCTATCCTGCTCAGGAAGATACATGGTTACACCTAAAGCTCTTCCTCTTGGGATAATAGAAACCTTGTATACAGGATCATGTTCAGGAACAAGCTTACCTACGATAGCATGACCTGCCTCATGATAAGCAGTGTTAATCTTCTCATGCTCATTCATAGCCATTGAACGACGCTCAGCTCCCATCAGAAGCTTATCCTTTGCCTCTTCGAATTCCTGCATTGAAACAACACGCTTGTTATGACGTGCAGCTCCAAGTGCAGCCTCGTTAACAAGGTTTGCAAGCTCAGCACCAGAGAAACCAGGAGTTCCGCGAGCGATAGTTGCAGTATCTACATCCTTGCCAAGAGGAACTTTCTTAACATGAACATTCAGAATCTGCTCACGACCTCTTACATCAGGAAGACCAACTACTACCTGACGGTCGAAACGACCAGGTCTTAGAAGTGCAGGGTCAAGAACATCAGGACGGTTGGTTGCCGCAATAATAATCACAGCCTCAAATCCTTCAAAACCATCCATTTCAACAAGCAGCTGGTTCAGAGTCTGTTCACGCTCGTCATGACCGCCGCCCATGCCGACACCACGCTTTCTACCAACAGCATCAATTTCTTCGATGAAGATGATGAAAGGAGCGTTCTTTTTAGCCTGAGCAAACATATCTCTAACACGTGAAGCACCAACACCCACGAACATCTCAACGAAATCAGAACCTGAAATTGAGAAGAATGGAACCTTAGCCTCACCAGCAATTGCTCTTGCAAGTAAAGTCTTACCGGTACCTGGAGGACCTACCATCAGAACACCGCGTGGAATTCTACCGCCAAGCTTTGAGTATTTAGTTGGATCCTTTAAGAAGTCAACCAGCTCAACCACATCCTCTTTTGCCTCGTCACATCCGGCAACATCAGCAAAGGTGGTTTTAATCTGATTCTCTGAAAGAAGTTTTGCCTTTGATTTACCAAATGACAGAGGATTTCCCTTTGAACCGCCCTGCATCTGTCTCATAAAGAAGATCCATACTGCAATCAGCAGTATCATTGGGAACCAGCTTATGAAGATGGCAAATAAAGTGCTCTGCTCCTCTGGCTTGGTACCAGAAGTACGAACATTGTGGCTTAAAAGAGTATCAATGATTGCAGGGTCGGAAATAGGCATTACGGTTACAAATTTCTGACCGTTGGTCTTGATACCGTTAATGACCTTTCCGTCAAAGGTTGCCTGAGCAATCTGATCTGACTGCACTTCCCTTACAAAGGTAGTGTAATCCTGTAACTGGCCAGAATTATCTGTTGTGCTGAAAGACTCGAATAGAGTCATCAGAATGACAGCAATCACCAACCACAATATAAGATTTTTTGTCATATATTTCACTTACTCCAAATCTTCTTCAGGAAGATCTTCAATATTTTCTTCACCAGGAGCTACGCCATTCAGAGGATGGCCTTTAAACCCGGTTGCAACCATGTATACCTCACGAGAACGATCTCTTGAAGCATCAGGCTTTCTAACCTTTACGGTCGTAAAATCGTTATGCAGTTCCTTTAAGTATTCCTGAGAACCAACTCCCTGGAATACCTTAACAACAAAGGTTCCGCCTATTTTCAGAACACGTCTTGCCATATCAAGAGCAAGCTCTGACAGATACATTGCTCTTGGCTGATCAATACCGACAGTTCCAGACATATTAGGTGCCATATCAGACAGCACAACATCTGCACCGACACCAATCATAGAATACAGAGTCTTGAAGACTTCCTCGTCTCTGAAATCACCCTGTAAAAACTGAACATTACGGATAGGACGGATAGGAAGAATATCCATAGCGATAACTCTTCCGTTTTCACCGATACATTTAACCGCATACTCAGACCAGCCACCAGGAGCTGCGCCTAAATCAACAACAATATTTCCCTGACGGATAAGACGATCTTTTTTCTGCAGTTCTTCTAATTTAAAAGATGCTCTTGAGCGAAGACCAAGTTTATGGGCCTGTTTTACATATGGATCGGAAAAGTGCTCATGTAACCACCTAGATTGACTGGCAGTACGTTTTTTTGCTGGCATTAAATTGGGATCCTTGAATACATTAATTTATTTGTTTATATCTCTTGAATATTATACAATTTGTACAGCTTTAATCAATAAAAAGCCAAGAAACGACTGTAGAGATAGAAATATATTATAGTTTAGTCAAATTATCTCGATAATAGTTCTCAGTAAAAAGTGAGAACATACAAACAATAGGTTTACTCCAGAGTTTTCATTTAAGGTGGTCAGAAAACTCTGTACTAATGCTGTTAAGGCTTAGTTAAACAGCAATTTTGCAGAATTTTTTAAAGAGGATAAAGATGTCACTAAATTCACATCAGCGCCAGTTCTTAAAGGCTCAGGCTCACCAGTTGAAGCCTGTTGTTATGTTAGGTAACGATGGTCTTTCAGAGAACGTTTTAAAAGAGATTGACTCAAGCATCGAGCATCATGAGCTAATCAAGGTAAAGTTAAATGCAGGTGAAGGCCGCAAAGAGCAGGCTGAAACCGCAGCTAAGACTGTTAACGCAGAGCTAGTAAGTCTTGTTGGAAGAATTGCGGTTCTATTCCGCCAGAGAAAAGACGACAGCAGATTCATTCTTCCTCGCTAATTCTAATAAACAACAGTTACAAAAAAGGATCCGTTCAGGATCCTTTTTTTATATAAATAAATTTCTCTAAGATTATCTTAGATGTATTCAACCTTTACTACTTCGTAGCAGATGGTTCCCTTAGGAATCTTAATCTCAATTTCATCCTCTTCCTGCTTGCCAAGTAAGCCCTTAGCAATAGGAGTCTTGTATGAAATCAGGTTAGAATCGATATCAGCCTCGTCCTCACCAACAATCTTGTAGGTAATTTCCTTATCTGTATCAACGTCAACCAAGGTTACAGTAGAACCAAAGATAACCTTTAGCTTACCGCCTGTAGGATTCTTTAGCTTGGTTACATCGATAACATTAGCAGAAGCAATCTTACCTTCGATATCCTTGATTCTTGCCTCACACATGCCCTGCTCTTCCTTAGCTGCATCGTACTCGGCATTTTCACTCAGATCACCGTGGCTTCTTGCCTCAGCAATTGCTGCAACAATACGTGGACGCTCAACAGTCTTCAAACGAACCAACTCTTTTCTTAACAGCTCTTCTCCACGTGGAGTCATTGGAGTCTGATCCATATGTAAATCCTCTTATATAATTAAAGTCTGTATCAGAGGTAAGCTGACTTATACCATTGAAATCTTATATGAACACTTAAGTCGTCTGTAAATTCAGAATCAGAAAGTAATCTTTTTTCTGATCCGGTAAGTCAGTTTTTACCTATCTTATCTATTCTTATGAACATCGAGTTATACCTAGACTCTGATGTTTCTAAAACCTTGTGAGCCCCTAAAAATCAAGGAATCAGCCCAAAATTCAGGGTAAAAAAAACAACGCCTAATTTTCATTAGGCGCCATCTGTATGTAAAAATATACACTTTTGTGAACTTTCAATCAACAGTGATTTATGTCTGCTTTGACAAAAATCACCATCTTTTTTTAGCTTGAAAGATCATCAAAGAACTTCTTTACGCCCTTTATGAAGCCTTCCGATTTTGGTTTGTGCCTCGCTGCGCTTTCAGCTCTTTTTTTAGCACTCTTTTCATCTTTTGATGACTTGTCATCCTTACCGTCTTTTGAATCCTTGTCTTCTCCGTTTAAAGAAGCCTCAAATTCCTTAAGCAGGTCTTTCTGATGTGCAGTCAGATTAATAGGAGTCTCAACTACAATCTTGCAGTACAGGTTACCTTTGAAGGTTGAATTATATGACTTAACACCCTTGCCAGGAATTCTCATCATAATTCCTGTCTGAGTCTCAGGTCTGATGCTGATATTAACAGCACCTTCCAGAGTTGGAACCTCAACCTTACCACCTAAAGCTGCAGTAGTGAAGCTGATTGGAACCTCACAGTACAGGTCATTGCCGTCACGGGTAAAGATCTCATGATCCTTAACCTCGATTACAACATATAAATCACCTGCAGGAGCACCGTTTAGACCAGCCTCGCCCTCGCCTGTCAGACGGATACGATCTCCAGTATCAACACCAGCTGCGATATCTACTTCCAGAGTCTTTGACTTTAGAACACGACCAGTGCCTGAACATGATTTACAGCCATCTGTGATGATGTAACCAGAACCATTACAGTGAGGACAGGTTTGAGAAACCTGCATAAAGCCCTGACGCATGAATATCTGTCCCTGACCGTGACAGTGAGGACAGGTCTCTTTCTTGCCGTTCTTGCCTAAGCCTGAACCACCACAGGTATCACACTTAACGTAGGTCTTAACGTTAAGTTTCTTCTTGCAGCCTTTAACAGCTTCTTCAAGAGAAAGGGTAATTCTAGCTCTAAGATCTCTACCGCGAATTTCACGAGGACCAGATGAACGAGAGCCGAAACCGCCACGTCCACCGCCGAAAATATCACCGAAGATGTCTCCGAACATATCGGAAAAGTCAGCGCCAGCACCAAAAGGATTGCCACCGCCAGCCTGTGAGCCGTCAGCACCAGCAAAGCCGTACTGATCATAGGCTGCACGTTTCTGAGGATCTGATAGAACCTGGTAAGCCTCGTTGATTTCACGGAACTTTTCACCAGCATCAGGATCCTTGTTTCTATCAGGGTGATACTTAATAGCTAAACGCTTAAAGGCACGTTTGATAGCAGCATCATCCGCGCCCTTTTCTACACCTAGCACTTCATAGTAATCACGTTTGGAAGCCATATCGTCCTCTTAAATTGACAAAAAGGCAGATGATAAAATCATCCACCTTTTTAGGAAATATTAAGTACTAATTACTTGTTGTCGTCTTTTACTTCTTCGAATTCATCATCAACGACATCGTCTTCCTTATTAGCACTATTTGACTGCTGTGAAGACTGCTGTGACTGCTGAGCCTGAGCCTGTGCCTGACCAGCCTGCATTAGTACGGCAGCAGCCTCTAATACAGCCTTCTCAGCCTGCTCAATCTTCTCCTTGTCATCACCGCGGGCAGCCATCTCAAGGTCACCTAGTGCCTTGTTGATCTTGGTCTTGTCAGCATCTGATACCTTATCACCTAAATCTGACATCTGCTTCTTGATCTGGTGAGCAGTTGAATCAGCGCGGTTACGTGCAGTAGCAAGCTCTTCGAACTTCTTATCCTCTGCAGAGTGCTCTTCAGCCTCGCGAACCATACGCTTGATATCTTCATCTGATAGACCTGAAGATGACTTAATAGTAATCTTCTGCTCTTTACCGGTCTTCTTATCCGTTGCTGAAACGTGGATTAAACCGTCATCATCGATATCGAAGGTAACTTCGATCTGTGCCATTCCACGTGGCTGTGGCTCAATACCCTCTAGGTTGAACTGACCTAGTGACTTGTTATCAGCAGCTCTCTTTCTCTCACCCTGTAGAACATGGATGGTTACTGCAGGCTGATTATCTTCAGCAGTTGAGAATACCTGTGACTTCTTAGTAGGAATGGTTGTGTTCTTCTCAATCAGAGTAGTCATAACACCACCAAGAGTCTCAATACCTAATGATAGAGGGGTAACGTCTAGAAGAAGAACGTCCTTCTTATCACCAGTTAGAACACCACCCTGAATTGCTGCACCAATAGCAACAGCTTCATCTGGGTTAACATCCTTACGAGGGTCCTTACCGAAGAAATCAGCAACAAGCTTCTGAACCATAGGCATACGTGACTGACCACCAACAAGGATAACGTCGTTAACCTCTGAAGGAGACAGACCTGCGTCTGATAAAGCAGTCTTAACTGGGTCTAATGTTCTGTTTACTAAATCTTCAACTAATGACTCTAGCTTTGAACGAGTAATCTTGATGTTCATGTGCTTAGGGCCAGTTGCATCAGCAGTAATGTATGGTAGGTTTACATCGGTCTGCTGTGAAGATGAAAGCTCAATCTTAGCCTTTTCTGCTGCTTCCTTTAAACGCTGTAGAGCTAATGGATCAGCACGTAAATCAACGCCCTGCTCTGCCTTGAACTCATCGATCAGGTAATCAACGATACGGTTATCGAAGTCCTCACCACCTAAGTGAGTATCACCGTTGGTTGCTAAAACTTCGAAGGTCTTCTCACCATCCAGCTCATCGATATCGATGATTGAGATATCGAAGGTACCACCACCTAAGTCGTAAACAGCAATCTTCTGCTCGCCCTTAGCCTTGTCCTCACCGTAAGCGATAGCTGCTGCGGTAGGCTCGTTGATAATACGCTTAACATTTA
>JAGDBH010000125.1 GCA_017959135.1 Succinivibrio sp.
ACCACAGATGCAGGTCTTTCCACCACCTCACCGGCGGCAATCTGACTTGCTAGCTGTTTGGACAATAACTTGATTGAAGACATATCTGTATTCCGAACGTGGTTAAGGCAGATATAAAACCTGACCTACAGATAGAGTATCTTTTTTCAGTGAATTTAACTTCTTGATTTCACTGACAGTTGTGCCGTAACGATTAGCGATGATTGAAAGAGATTCTCCCTTTTTGACAGTTACACTGCGCTTACCGCCAATCTGCTTGGTTCTGGCATAGGATTCCTGTCTGGATTTGATTTTCTGGGCAGGATACTTTTCATAGTAGGATTTGATACCCAGATAAATATGATAGGCAATCTGTTTCTGATAGTTAGGCTGGTTAAGCTGAATCTCTTCGTAACGGTTTGAAAGATAACCGGTTTCAATCAGAAGTGAAGGAATATCTGGTGACTTTAATACAGCCAAAGATGCAGAGATAGGCTGACTCTTTCTTAAATGAGTGAATGAGCCTAAAGAACGCAGAATCTCCTTTGCCAGAAGATTTCCCTCTGAACGTGAATTTGTTGATGACATATCCAGAATTGCAGTTGCAAGATATGGATTACCAACACTCTGATCCATAACCTCACCGGCGCCACCGATAAGCTGAGTCTGCTTATGATTCTTAAGAATCTTGCCGTTCTCTCGCTCCGCTCTGTTTTCAGATAGGACCAGCACACTGGCACCACGGGCAGTAGAACTTCCTGAGGCAACAGAATCCGCGTGAACAGAAATCAGAAGATCTGCCTTACGTTTTCTTGCGATCTCAGAACGTCTGTCCAGATCAATAAATATGTCAGATGAACGGATAAGTGTTCCTCTGAAGGATTTATTGGAATTGATATAGCTTGCCAGAGCCTTGGCGATAGCCAGAGTTACATTCTTCTCTCTTACGCCTCTTTTACCTATGGCACCTGGATCCTTGCCGCCATGACCTGCATCAACCGCAATAATGAAAGGTCTTGCAACTGGAGTAGCGTTAACAGGTACAGGAGGAGCTGAGGTATCAGCAACTTCTTCCTCAACCTCTTCTTTTGTGGTTATGGTCTTTTTGACTGCTGCTGAATTTCTGCTTGAAGCTAAGGCGGCATCCTGCTCAAGCTGAGCTTTCTTGTAGTTTTCTCTTAATTCTTTAAGCTTCTGATTATAGGTACCTGCATTGGCAGGAGTCATGGTTCTAAAACCATCCTTGCCTACAGTTGAATACTGGATAAAAAGATCTCTTTCCAAGGTCGCAAGAGGCTTTGAGGTATCAACACCATAGGTCTTTGCAGAAACTGCGTCTGTTTTTTTACCGTCAGAAGCCTTAACTGATGATACTGTACTTTGTGAGCTTTTAGCTGCAGCTGCAGAAGCATGAGGGAAATCAATTACCAGTCTGTAGGTTTTTGAATCCTTAGATGGAGCTAAAAGAAAGGTCTTTGGAGTATCACAGCTTTTCAGAGAAAAAATGTAGCGAACATCTTTGCCGTCAGTTTTTTTAGCCACAGAACTCAGACAGCTCTGTGCCTTGAATTTTCCGCCCTGTGGGGCTTTAGACAGATTATCAATATTTCTGATGCGAACTGCCATTACAGACTTGTCTTTAGAGAGGGCAGTTGAATAGTCTGGCTTTGTTTCTGTATCCAAAACCACACGGGTCTTCTGTGAATTATGATAGCTTCTTAGCTTATAAACATCCTGAGAACAGGCTAATCCCGGAATCAGAATAAATAGAAGACACATAAACTGAAATATTTTTTTTAATCTGGCTTTCACGATCATTACTTTAATTAAAACAGGAAGCTATACCGTCCAATTCATCCTGTGATAGTACAGATGATTCTATCACAACATTTCTGCTGTTCTGTGAATAACTTAATGCAATACGAACATCAGCCTCAGGCAGTAATCCCTGGGCCTTATCAGGCCATTCAACAAGACTTACAGAGGTTTTCTCAAAATAATCTCGTATGCCCATGTATTCAAGCTCTTCAGGGTCTAAAAGTCTATAAAGATCAAAATGATAAATACTGTAATCAGGGAAATCGTATGGCTCTACAAGAGTATAGGTTGGAGATCTTACAATATCCTCATAGCCGCAGCCTTCAATGAAGCCACGGGAGAATGTGGTTTTACCAGCACCAAGATCACCCTCTAAAAAAATAAGAATGCTTTTTGAATTCTTTACAGCATAAGGTACACAAAGCTTGGACATAAGTGCGCCAAAACGCACTGTCTGCTCTTCACCTTCAATCTTAAATTCAGTCTTTGACATTAATAAGTTCTCTTATATTCTGACATAAATCCATTGGTAGAGTGCCGATCATACCCTTTTTTATCCCTTCAAGGAATCCTGCTCTTCCATGCAGGGCCGCACCTACGATAGCGGCATTTTCTGGGGAAAGTCCCTGACCTAACAGAGATACAATTATACCAGTCAGAAGATCTCCTGCACCACCGGTTGCAAGAGAAGGAGCACCCTCGTGAATTATGGTAAGTTTCTTACCGTCGCAGACTATGGTACCTGGTCCCTTTAATAGCACCACACCACCGTATTTCTGCTGCAGTTTGTAACAGGCCGACAGTCTGTCCGCATTAACCTCATCCGGACTTATATTCAGCATTCTTGCGGCCTCACCAGGATGCGGGGTCAAAACACGATTCTCCCGATAATAGTCCTGATCAAAGGTAGCAAGTACATTCAGAGCATCCGCATCAAAAACCAGATTCTGATCTTCAACATCAGACAGGAAGGAAATCAGCTTGGCAGTTCTCTCATTGACTCCAAGTCCTGGCCCCACAGCAATTGCATCAGCCCAGCTTATAGCCTCAATGACTGACTTGTCGTCATTGAAATCTATACTCATAAGCTCAGGTCTTACAGACAGCATAGCTGTTACATTTGACGGATCCATGGCGATCTTTACAAGACCGGCACCACTTCTCAGAGCACCGTTTCCGCAGATAATGGCTGCACCTCCCATGCCCCTGGCACCAGAGATAATCAGAACCTTGCCGTTATCTCCCTTGTTATAGGAAGGTAATCTGATAGGAAGTTCTTCCTGAAGATCATCAAATCCCACCTGGAAAATCGGCAGAGGAGATTTATATGATGACTCTGTCAGGATTTCGTGATAACCGTTTGTATCAACATCTAAAGAGGCAAATTCAATATCGCCGACAAAATCCACTGCATCAGAGGTCAGAAGACCTGGCTTTAAGGCAAGCATACAGACAGTGGCATTTGCACAGACGCACATTCCAGGTACTCCGCCGGTATCGGCACATACGCCTGAAGGAACATCAACAGCTACTGTGAAGGTATTGAGCTTGTTGATATATGAAATCCATTTTGCCGTTATTCCGGTTGGTGCAGATTCAATGCCGGTTCCAAGCAGAGCATCAATAATCAGATCCGGTTTTGAAACATGGATTATCTCTGAACCTGGCTCCTGAACCTGACCGTTGTTAGGAAGCTCATACTCGACACTTCCACCCTGCTTTATATAAAGCTCGTAAGCATAGCTGGCCTCTGAGCCCTCATGAGGAATACCTGTAGCAAAAACACGATGTTTAATTCCGTTCTCTAAAAGCAGAGATGCCACGATATAGCCATCGCCACCGTTATTACCTTTTCCGCAGAATACCCAGACCTCCTTGGCATCCCCGCATTCACGTACAATGTAGTCAAA
>JAGDBH010000126.1 GCA_017959135.1 Succinivibrio sp.
AAAGCTTTGAGTCGATCTGATCTTTTACCTGAACGACATAACGACCGTCTACAAAAACGGCGCAGCTTCTATCAGCAACAGTGGTTTCATCGCCACGGTTGTTGCTAAGCTCGATACCGCGGGTTTCCAGCTGAGGATTGAAGTTACGTGCAATAACCACGTAACCGGCACTTCCTGAGAATCCGCTGTTATATTTAATTCGTTCTTTATCTTCATTTAACTCATATGACAGAAACTCGTCATCATGAGAAATAATCAGAGCATCAAGCTCTGCCTGAGCCATTGCATCTTTCAGTACACTGACTCTCTGTGAAAAGATAGTTTTATTTAGGTCAGACATATGGAAATTTGTCTCTGTTGTCCACATATATACATTATGTATATATATTGTTGTATATTTAGATGATCTTAACACATAGCAAAATAGGTATCAAAAACTAACATAGACTTTGCTCGTAGGATCAGTATTGTCTTAAGCAGGAAAAACATATGAATGAACAAGTTAACAAGAATCCGCTTTTAGATTACAGTGGATTACCATTATTTTCAGCAGTAAAGCCAGAACATGTTAAGCCTGCTGTAGAGAACGCAATTGAGAAATGCAGAAATATTATTATTGAGGTCAGTGAGAAGTATAAGGAAGATCCTACCTGGGATAATTCCATTGCTCCTGTCGAAGAGGCTGATGACAGACTGTCAAAGGTATGGGGTGTAGTTTCTCATCTGAATTCTGTAAACAACACCGATGAACTGAGAGCTGCTCACGATGAATGCCTGCCAATGCTTTCAGAGTTCAGCTCATGGGCTGGTCAGTACAAGCCTTATTTTGAGATTTTAAAGAAGATTGAGGCATCAGATGCTTTCGGCAGACTTTCAATTCCTCAGCAGAAAGCCATCAAGAACTCAATCCGTGACTTCAAGCTGTCAGGTATCGACCTGCCTGAAGAGGCTCAGGCAGAATACACCAAGGTTGTATCAAGACTGTCTGAACTTCAGTCAAAGTTTTCAAACAATGTTCTAGATGCAACTCATGGCTATACCCTTCATATTACAGACAAGGAAAGATTAAAGGGACTTCCTGAGAGCGCTCTGAATCTTGCCAGGTCAGAGGCTGCTCAGAGAAAGCTTGATGGTTATGTCTTCACTCTGGAGATGCCATCCTATCTTCCATTTATGACCTACTGCGAGGACAGAGAATTAAGACGTGAGATGTATGTTGCCTACGGTACCAGATCATCAGATGTCGGTCCTAATGCAGGCAAATGGGATAACGCTCCTTTAATGGAGGAAATCCTGAAGCTGCGTGACAGAGAAGCCAAGCTTCTGGGATTCAAGACCTTTGCTCACCTGTCACTTGCAACCAAGATGGCTGATAAGCCAGAGACAGTAATCTCTTTCTTAGAGGATCTTGCTGAAAAATCATACAAGCAGGGTAAGGAAGAGGTTAAGGCTCTTGAGGATTTTGCCAAGGAACAGGGACTTGATAAGCTTGAGCCTTGGGATATTACCTTCTATTCAGAGAAACTTCGCCAGAAGAAGTATTCATATTCAGAGGAAGAGCTTCGTCCTTACTTCCCTGAGGATAAGGTTATCGCCGGCATGTTTGAGTGTGCACACCGTCTTTACGGTATCACCCTAAAGCAGCGCTATGGTGTTGATGTATGGAATGAAAACGTAAAGTGCTTTGATGTTTATGAGGACAAGTTCGGCTCAATCATCGGTACTCTGTTCATGGATCTGTATGCCCGTCCAGGCAAGAACGGCGGTGCATGGATGGATGAATGTCTGACCAGACGCTACCGTTCAGACGGTGTTCTTCAGCTTCCTGTAACCTATCTTGTATGTAATTTCAGCCGTCCTGTAGGCAGAAAGGTTTCTCTTCTGACTCATGACGAGGTTGTAACCATGTTCCACGAGTTTGGTCACAGCCTGAACCATCTTTTAACCAAGATTGATATCGCTGACGTGTCAGGTATCAACGGTGTGCCTTGGGATGCTGTTGAACTTCCAAGTCAGTTCAATGAGAACTTTGCATGGCAGGAAGAGGTATTAAACTTCCTGTCATCAAATGTAACCACTCATGAGCCTCTTCCAAAGGAGAAGCTTAAGGCTCTGCTGGACGCCAAGAACTTTGAGTCAGCAATGGCTATGCTGCGTCAGATTGAGTTTGCTCTGTTTGACTTCAGAATCCACCTTGAGTACGACGAGAAGAAAGGCGGCAGAATCTTTGAGATCCTGAACGATGTTAAGTCAAAGGTTGCGGTTACTCCTCAGTTTAAGGACAGCCGTTTCCCTAACAACTTTACTCATATCTTCTCAGGCGGTTATTCAGCCGGCTACTACAGCTACAAGTGGGCAGAGGTCCTGGCTGCAGATGCTTTCTCCAAGTTTGAGGAGGATGGTATCTTCAACAAGAATACCGGTAGAGACTTCCAGGAGCTGATTCTGGCATCTGGCGGTGCTTATGAGCCACTGAAGAACTTTGAAGAGTTCAGAGGCAGAAAACCTGAGGTTGATGCTCTTCTAAAGCAGAGCGGAATCAGCTTCTAAAAAACAAAAATCCACTTAAGGGTTCTCTCTTAAGTGGAATATTCAAGCTTGAAGCAAAGATAACAAACACACGTCGCAGGAAAACAATCCTGCGATATTTTTTTTGTTCAGGTTTATTCGGGAAAAGACTCTAGAGGTCTTTAATCATGTAGAAGGTGTTAGGCTTTGGCTTAACATCTTCGCCTTCATAAACTTCAAATCCGTGTTTCTTATACAGATTTACTGCTGCTGTAACACTTAGAGGGGTATTTACAATAACCTCTGTGAAACCTGCAGTCTTTGCTTTTTTCAGAAGTTCTTCCAAAAGCAGATCGCCTAAATGCTGTCCGCGTGCTTCACGTCTTACATACAGTCTTTTGATTTCACATCTCTCATCGCTGGCCTTTCTGAAAGCTGCCATTCCCTGGAATTCCTCTTCATCAACAGCTACGATAAGATCTCCGAAAGGAGGGAGGTATTTTTTTTCGACATTATCAAGTTCAGTTTCAAAATGCTGGAAGGCTGCATCCTGATTCAGATTCAGAGCCGAGTCTTCAATCATTTTTTTTACCTGAGGCAAGTAACTCTTACCGTCTATAATTTCCATAAATACTCCTGTATGTTTTTGTTATCTATCATTTTCTATTTTAAATTCAATTAAAAAAAAAGCTTCAAATTATTGAAGCTTCTTTTAAAAAATGCGATTTTAGACGGTTTTATTTGCGTTTTGGCACTACCTTAGCTTTTTTAGGTGCATAAGGATCAGGAAGCATCAGTCCTCCGACGCTTTCACAAGGAGCCGCAATAATTGAGCGGGTCTTCTTGTTGATCTCAACCACCTTCAGATTGATCTTGTCTCCAAGTCTGTAGACCAGATTCTGATTTACAAAGATTTCACCTGTATCTCCCTGAAGAGTAAGTGCATCCTTATCCTCGGACATCATGGAGAATGGAACGAATACCATAGCTCCGTTAGCCTCAAGAATTGCCTTGATACCTCCTCTTGATACCTCGAAGATTACAGCTTCAAACTTTGTCTTCTTCTCGATTTCAGGTTCTAGGAACTCAACGTACAGCCAGTCCTTAACATCTCTTTCTGCCATACGGTTGGTTCTTCTGGCTTCATTCATGATCTTAAGCAGGTTCTCATCTGGCATTGTGATCTGCTCTTTGTGTTCGATCATGGACTTTAGAAGACGGTGATTTACCATATCGCCGTATTTTCTGATTGGTGATGTCCAGGTAGCATAGTTGTAAACACCTAATGCGTAGTGTGGACCTGGTTTAATTGAAATCTCTGAGAATTCCTGCAGCTTTCTGATTCTGCCGTCAAGATAGTCATTGTTGTGTTCAATGGCGAATCTTCTGATGGCATTGTACTCTTCAAGCTCACCTAGCTTCTCTTCATTGAAAGGACACTGTTCCTTGTTTAAAAGTTCAATCAGATCCTTTTTCTTCTGAAGATCAAAACCCTTATGCAGGTTAAAGATACCGCTGTTGAGTTTTTCTGCAAGGAAATTGCCAGCTGCAATATTGGCAATGATCATTGATTCCTCAACAATACGGTTGGCAATACGGCGGAAGTTAACCTCGATATGATCCAGTGATCCGTCTTCCTTAAGAACGAAGTCATAATCAGGCTTGTTCTTGAAGGTTGCAGCATGAGTAGCACGATACTTATCGCGGCACTCGGTAAATCTGATAAGAGTCTCAAGGATAGGCTTGATTTCATCGTTAGGAACGAAATCGGCTCCTTCAACCTTCTCAAAGTAATCAGATACCTTGTTGTAGACAAGTTTGCCGTGAGACTTGATGGTTGCAAGCTTGAACTCGGTTTTGTCTGCAAGCAGAGTGCCGTCCTTGGCAACAGTCATAATTCCAACCAGTGCCGGTCTTAATTCATTCTCTCTTAAAGAGCATAGATTCTGAGATAGAATTCTTGGCAGCATTGGAATATCTCTACCTGGAAGGTAGATTGAGAATGCTCTGTGAGAGGCGCTTTCATTCTCTGGGGTATTCTGCTCGATGTATCCGGTTGGATCTGCAATTGCTACATAAAGCTTGTAGTTCTCATCGTTCTCCTCGATATATAAAGCATCATCCATATCCTCGGTGTGCTCTGAATCAATGGTAACGAATGGAATAGAGGTCATATCCTCACGAGGCAGATCCTTCTCTTTGAACTCAAATTCTGAATCCTCAGGTTCCTGAGTTGGAAGATCATATTTTCTTAAGCTTACTAGCCAAGGAGTCTTTGGATCATCCTTTTTACAGATCAGTTCATCAAGAGTTGCTCTGAATTCCTTTTTCTGCAGAGCATGTGATTTAAGGTTACAGATAACCCAGTCGCCGTTATTCAGCTTTACTGACTGATCCTTGCGTCTGTCATCAGCAGCAATCTTGATATTGATGCTTGGATGATCAGGAATGATGAACAGTTTGCCTGAAACAAAAAGAACCTTTGCGACGAATCTTGTCAGGTAGGCTTCCACAAGTTTCTCTGGAACAGCCTTGGTCTTATCGCCGTCCTTTTCAATAATGGCTACAACCTTATCGCCGTTGACAACATTCTTCATGTCATTAGGGGCAATAAAGAAAGAATCTCTGTCTACTTCAAGAAAACCGAATGCGCGATCGGTGGTCTTTACGAAGCCTTCTTTTCTAACCTTCTCTTTCTCAAAGGAGTTTTTCAGCTGTTTTAATGCTGGATCGTCAAATAACATTATTAATATGCTCTCCGAAAAAATATCAGCGTGAATTATACATGCATAGCGCATTCTTTTCACAAAATTTAAAAAAAACACAAAAAGTAATTTAAAATAGAAGAAAAGACCCTAGAAAAATCAAATAATAATCATTTTTTTTAAGATAAAGAATTAATAGTACGATGCTTAATGATCAGATAAACTCCAAAATCCGTTTTAATTCGTATGCTTTTGCACTGACAAACTGTATTCTTGGCTGTGCGCTGGGATTTTTCTATGGTCACGTCACCTTCGCAACTCTGATAACCGCTGTTTCAATTTCCATAACAGGTGTAAGTGTCCTTGCTCTGTGCAACTTTTCTATTGATTATTCAAGAGCTTACAAGAACCATCTGAGAGATAAGAAGGCAGGTATCATCTCTCCTATTATGGTTGGAGATGTTCCGGTTACACAGCTTAGAAAACGCATGGCTATGATGACTCTGATTGCGGCTGTATTCGGTGCCATTGCCATCTATTTAGCCTTAGGCTCAAACATTCAGGTTCTGTCCTGGTTTATCTTTCTGTGCGTAATGTGTGTGCTTGCGACACTGTTTTACAATGTTTCTGCTCTGTACCTGTATAGAGGTATAGGCGCAATTGCGATTTTTCTGGTGTTTGGAATGGCATCTGTTGTTTGCGCACAGTTTCTGATTGTTGCTGCAAGTCATTCCACAATCGATATATATCCTGACACCATTCTTCTGGCATTCTCTTCAGGAGCCTCATCCTTAATGATCCTGTACGGACGCTCCATAAGAATGATGGTTTCGGATGAGCCTCATGTAACCAGCAAGTCATTTGTGCTTTCCTTTGGTTACAAGATTACTTCCATTTACCTGTTAGGCCTTCTTGTTGCCAACATTTTCTTCTCAGTGCTTGCATGTGTATCCTCACACAGACCAATTGAGGCACTGATGCTCCTGGCTGGCTTTATTCCTATGTCATATCAGGTCTACACCATTATCAGACATATGAAAATGTCGGTCATTCTTAAGCAGAGTTTTAACAATCTGATGTTCTTCTGCTGTATAAATAATCTTGTATGGGTTATTATCCTAACTGTAGATTACTGGATATATAACTGATTCTAATTAAATTTGAGTATCTTATGATGTCAGACTGGATTACTGAATTACGTATCAAATCTCTTTTATTGTCTTTAACAAACTGTTCTGTCGGCTGTGCCTTAGGCTGTTACTATGGCGTAGTCTCTTTTTACACCATAGTTGCTTCCGTACTTATTGTTACAACCGGTGTTCTGCTTCAGATTCTAAGTAATTTTGCAGATGACTATGGTGATGCCCTCAAGGATGCAGACGGTCCTAACCGTTTAGGCCCAATCCGTGCGGTAATGATTGGTTCCATCTCACTTACACAGCTGAGAAAAGCTATGGGAACTGTAACAGTTGCTGCTACCATCTGCGGTATTCTTGCAATCTACATGTGTCTTGGAAGTAATCTGCAGGCCTTGGCCTGGTTTGCTTTCCTTGGTGTTTTTGCTATTCTGGCTGCGATTTTCTATACCATCGGTTTTGCCTATGGATATAAGGGCTTTGGCGATATTGCTGTATTTATCTTTTTCGGCCTCGCAGCTGTAATCGGCTCTCAGCTTCTGGTTCTTGGGGCAAGCGGTCAGCACGTGGATGTATTCCCTGACTCTATCTATCTTGCATGTGCTATCGGTATTCATTCTGTAATGATTCTGCATGTGTCTGCTATGCGAGATATCGATGAGGATCGTCTAAACGGTAAGAAGACTGTTGCTGCAAGACTTGGTCACAGACTTTCAGGTATCTATCTTGTAACCATGTTTGTGGTATCAGCTGCGCTATCACTGGGCGCATGTCTGACTTCTCACAAGCTTTGGGAGTGTTCAATCCTGGTTATTGCGCTTATACCTCTTCTAGCTTCAACCTACAGAGCCTTTATTCACTGTGAGGATGGGGCAAAGGTAGCAAAGGAGCGTAAATTCAGCCTTATCGGCTGCGCTATTCACAATATCGCCTGGATTATTATTCTGATTGTTGATTTCTGGGTTTACTACTAAAAGTATCCAGAACATAAAATAGACAAAAACAACAGCTCTGAAGGTTATCTAACTGAAAGTGCTGTTGTTTTTTTTATTACTGCTTATAGAAGATTCTGGTGAAGCAAAGCAGTACAGGAAGAATCTCAAGACGTCCCAAAATCATGTCACAGCTGAAAAGCAGACATAACGAATCTGAAATCTGACTGAAGTTGGTTGATGGGTTTAAAGTTGTACCCATTGCTGGTCCGATGTTTGAAAGACATGATATGGTTGCAGTTACAGAGTCACCCAGATCAAGTCCCATGATTGAGGCAATAACTGAAGATACTATCAGAAGACCGATATATGACACCATGTAGGTAATAACTGCAGATAAGGTACCTGGATCAATTACCTTTCCCTTGAATCTTGGCTCACTGACAATATGAGGATGGATCAGTTTTAACAGCTGTGTCTTGTACATCGAATAGCAGATCTGCAGACGGAAAGTCTTGATACCGCCGGATGTTGATCCTGAACAGCCACCGATTGCCAGAATAAATAGGAAAGCCATGGAAGCAAAATGATTCCATAAGGTAAAGTCCTCACGAGCGAAACCTGTTGTTGAGGTAATAGCGACAACGTTAAACAGTGATATTCTAAATGCCTTCTCAATACTGTAATCATTCTTGAAAATCAATGAGATAGCAACACTTGTTGCAACAATCAGATTGATAAGCAGAAAGCCTCTGACCTGCTGATCCTTGAAGAACTGCAGATAGTTTCCTGCAAGTGATGACAGAATCAGCATGAATGGACAGCTTGAAATGAACATGAAGATAATGGCTGTGTACTGAATGAAAGGTGATGTACCGTTCATTGACATATCAGTTGGAGTCATACCTCCGGTAGCCACTGTACTCATTGCAGTGGTAACAGCTCTGAACAGATCGAATCCGCCAACCACGTACAGGAAGGTACAAAGACCTAAAATCGCAATGTACCAGATGATAAGTGACAGAGCCATAATCTTGATATGAGGTGTATACTTTGCTGAATCATCAACGGAGCTTGATTCTGTACGGAAAATACTCATACCACCCATTGCTGAGATAGGAAGAATAATAACCGCCAAAGCCACGAATCCTACGCCTCCTACATACTGCAGAATAGCTCTCCATAAAAGAATGGCATTTGGTCGTGTATCAAGATTGGTGATTACTGTTGAGCCTGTGGTGGACAGGGCAGAACAGGATTCAAAAATCGCCTTGTAGATGTTGATATCAGGAAGATCAAAGTAAAAAGGAATCGCGGAGATTAAGGATACGATAACCCATAGAGAGGTTGTAAACAGGAACAGCACTCTGAGTGATGGATACTGTCCTGCCTTTTTTCCAATCAGATAGAAAATAAAACTGATAAAAATACTGATACCGCCGGTGAAGTAAAAGGCTGAACCGCCTCTTGCCTCATTGATATGAGCATATATCGCCGGAATGAATGTAATCAGTCCGAATACGAATAATGCCGGGGTAAGTAGCTTTGCTACCAGTCTGAAATCTACAACCACGATGGAATCCAGAATGAATCAGGTCTGAACATTTTAACCAGTTTACGCATCTGAGTATGATCGTCCAGGAATGCAATCAGGTGATCCTTAGGCTCAAAAACAAAGGATTCATCAATGCGTACAAACTTTCTTTCTCGTTTAACAAGACCAAGAGTAACACCCTTTGGAAGATTCAGATCGGAAAACTTCTTGCCGATAATCTTTGAGCTTGATTTTGAACCCTCAAGAATAAACTCTATGGCCTCTGCCTTTCCCTGTCTGAAAAGACTTACCGATTCCACACCTTCCTGTCTGATAGAGGTCAGCATTGCAGAAATAATTGATTCCTTTGGAAGAATTACGGTTCCGATTTCGCTTCGCTCGTTGTCAGATAACTGCAGGTATCCTTCGGATTTGATGATTGCTGCAGTCTCAACGTTATGCATTCTGCGCATAATCAGAGATGACATGATATTGGTTTCATCAGAAGGGGTAGCTGCAATATACAGATCAGTCTTATCCAGATTTTCCTCAAGGATGAAATCCATATCAGTAGGATCAGCATTGAAAACCTGAACAGCTGAGCTGTGAAGATTGATTGCGGTGCGTTTTGCTCTCTGAGGATCTGCCTCAATCAGTTTGATACGATAGTTCTCTGACAGTGTTCTTGCCATGTAATCAGCAATATGGGTACCGCCAGCGATGGAGATGTATCTCTTTGAAACAGGCAGAGCTCTGAAGGCTCTTAAATGATGTTTGATGTTCTCTTTGATACAGCAGTAGAACACCTCGTCTCCCTCGACGAAAACCTCGTTTTCCATCTTGGTAACGTACTTTTCTCTGCCGTTCTCATCTTTTCTGTAGATAGCGAGAACTACGGCATCGGCAGCATCGAATTTGTTGAAATCAGATACCAGCTTGCCGCATAGTTTACCTTCAGCTGTAACCTTGGTACTTACAACTACTAAAGAGCCGTTACAGAATGAGCCGTAGGCATTGATTCCAGGGAAATCAACCTTGGCTTTGATAATCTTGGTGACCTCATCCTCGGTAGCGATGATGTGATCAATTGGAATACCGTCCTTACCAAAAAGAGTATTTCTCTCCTCAAGGTAGTCGTGAGCGCGCAGACGAGCGATGGTTCTGGTGGTTTTAAACAGGAAGTGTGCAACAGAACAGGCGGTGATATTGGTTTCATCGTCTGAGGTTGTTGCCACCAGAAGCTCGGTATTCTTTGCTCCTGCCTTACGCAGGGTTTCAGGTGAAGCTGGATTGCCTACAACAACACGAAGATCAATTCGGTTGGCAATCTCGGCCAGCTTCTCAGATGCTGTGTCAGCAATGGTCACGGCATGGCCAGCGTCAACAAGGTACTTTGCAAGCTCTAAACTTACATCACCGGAACCTAAAATAATGATCTTCATAAAAAACTATTCTTTGATAAATCTTGCGTAGAAGAATCCGTCAGCGTTTAATTCACCCGGAAGTCTCTGATATGTTTCAACTTCATTCCCATTCATTATAAATGGAAGAAGTCTTGCATCAGTATGGCGGGTTAAAAAACTTCTAACTTGCTCAATATTTTCTCTCTTCAGAATTGAGCAGGTGGTATATACAAGAATGCCACCTTTTTTCAGTTTGGCAAAGGCATTGTCCAGAATTTTTGCCTGTGTTTCCACAAGTTTCTCAATATCTTTCTGTCTGCGAAGCCATTTAATGTCAGGATGTCTTCTGATTACACCGGTACCTGAGCATGGTGCATCCACAAGAATACGGTCAAATTCACCTTCCAGGGAAGATAGAGACTCTGATGCGTCAATCTGTCTTAGCTCTGGACTGCGGTTAAGTCTTGATAAGCCGCGCTTGGTTTCCTCAAGTCTCTTCTCATCGATATCGCAGGAAATAAGTTCAATATCCTTAGCTAAATCAAGGATATGAGCTGATTTTCCGCCAGGTGCAGCACAGGTATCCAGTACTCTCATGCCGTCTTTTAGATCTAAAAGAGGTGCAGCCATCTGGGCAGATACGTCCTGAACAGCCACATAGCCCTGTTCAAAATAAGGCAGTCTTGAAACGTGCTCTGGTTCATCCAGAAGTACTGCTGATGGACACTGTTCAACTGCAGTGGCTCCAATCTCCTTTTTCTCAAGGCACTTTAAGTAGTCCTCTGTAGAGATTTTTGAGTTCTCGACACGCAGATACATTGGAGGATGAATATTTGAGTTCTTCATGATCTCTAAAACTTCATCTGCAGTGTATGTCTGTGACAGCTCATCAAACAGCCATTTAGGGAATGAATGCTCGACACATGGATCTGCACTGTGAATTAAATGAGCTCCCTCACGTAGGAATCTTCTTAGAACCGCGTTAACTACACCTGTGAACTTTCTGCATTTGATTAAATCACAGGCGCCGACTGTTGCAGCAACAACAGCATGTGCAGGTGAACGGGTAAAGATAATCTGATATAAGGCGCAGATTATAAGTGTTCTTACCTGATTGAATCTCTGGTTGATTCCTCTGTCTAACAGCTCTGAAGCTGTAGTGGACAGAAGTCTCTTATGACGCAGTGTTCCGTATACGATTTCCTGTACAAAGGCTCTGTCTCTGTCATCGAGATCCTTTGTATACATAGGTAAAGCTGTACTTAAAGAGTTACCTTCCTCAACGGCATTCACACATAGTGCTGCAGCGGCTCTTGACTGAGAACCTGATGCAATAACCGGTTTTGAAAAAGAAGGCTTACGTTTTGTATTTGAAGGACGTGACTTGTATGGTCCTTTTCTTTGAATATCAGACAAATCTATTTCCTACACTAAAAACATCTTTCTTTGATCTTGCAATATCAGCTGCCTTAACAGGGCCCTTTCCTGGTGCCTGAATAGTAATAAGCTTAATCTGGCCGTGGGCGCAGGCAACATTGATACCCTCTTTATCCACGCTGACAATACTGCCAGGCTCAAGGCTGCTGTCTTCATTGATAACAGCTGTATCAAAGAGCTTGTATTTGACGTCATTTAAGGTCGAGGTTGCAACAGGCCATGGGTTTAAGCCTCTGATAAGACGGCTTACTGCCTTTGCATCCTGATTGAAGTTAACAGCAGATTCCTCTTTTGAAATCTTTGCTGCATAGGTAACCTTTGACTCATCCTGGGGAGTTGCAACTGCTGTTCCGTCAAGAACTGATGGCAGTATATCAATCAGAGTTGATGCTCCCAAAGCTGCAAGACGATCGAACAGGGTGCCTGAGGTATCCTCATCAGTAATTTTGGTGGTAGCAATCTTAAATACGTCACCTGCATCAAGCTTAAGACCGATCTTCATGATAGATACACCGGTCTCCTCCTCACCATCAAGCAGCGCTCTCTGAATAGGAGCTGCGCCTCTGTATTTAGGAAGAATTGAGCCGTGAACATTGATACATCCTAGCTTTGGAGCATCAAGAATTCTCTGTGGAAGAATAATTCCATAGGCTACAACGATGCACAGATCTGCATTTAATGATTCAAACTGCTTTATGTCATCCTCATTTTTGAAGTTAACAGGGGTATAGACATCAATGCCAGCCTCAAGTGCAACCTTCTTTACATCGGATGGACATAGTTTGTGACCGCGACCTGCAGGACGGTCTGGCTGTGTGTATACAGCTACCGGTCTGATTCCTGCCTTCAGCAGTTCCTGAAGATGAACTGCTGCGAAGTCAGGAGTACCTGCAAAAATAATTCTTTTATCCATATTCTCTATTTACTCTGCAGCTGCCTTTCTTTCTTTTTTGATTTTCTCAAACTTCTTTTTCAGACGATCTCTTTTCAGTCTTGATAGCTTATCAATGAAAAGCTTTCCTTCAAGATGATCAATCTCATGCTGCAGGCAGATTGCGAACAGACCGTCAACGTTGTCAAAAACGCAGTGGTTGCCCTGAAGATCCTGGTACTCAACGGTAGCTCTTTCAAATCTCTCAACTGTATCCTGATAGCCAGGAACACTCAGACAGCCTTCCTGAGATTCTACCTTTTCCCCCTCAAGCTTTTTGATAACAGGGTTGATGATTACCAGCTTGTTGTTTCCCTGTGAGCCATCCTCCTCAGGGATATCGATAACTACAATTCGTTTGTTTACACCGACCTGAGGACCTGCAAGACCGATACCCTCAAACTCGTACATGGTATCGAACATGTCATCGGTAAGAGTCTTCAGCTCCTCGTTGAATTCTGTAACCTCTGCGCAAGGTTTTCTTAATGTATCATCTGGATATGTAATTACTTCGCGAATAGCCATTGTCGTTCCTTTAAATAGACAAATACTCCATTTAACCAAAGGAGTAATCCAAATTTAAAAACTCTCTTTTTGTAAACAAAACAGTATATATAGAGAAAATAATCGCGCTAATTTTACCATTGAATCGTATATTTTGCGCGTTTTCAGAGAAGCTCCTGAAAAAAGAAATCGCTTTCTTTAAAAAATGCTGATATATGTGGGAGTTATTCAAGGTTCCAGGCTAATAGATATAACTAATTGAAGCTAAAAAATACCCCAGCCGTAAATAAGTAGTAAAATGTCCGCCATGAAAGATTATTCACAGTACGAGCATTTAAAGGAGGGTGATGCCTGCCCTTTATGCGGTCAGACTCTGGTTTTAAGACATTCCAATCACGGTGATTTTCTGGGCTGCTCAGATTATCCGTCCTGTTCATTCTTAAAGCCTGTAGCCGTATCGCACTCAGTGGTTACTCTGGGTGAGGTTGGAGCTCCATGCCCATCCTGCGGTGAACCTCTTTTAGTCAAGAAAGGCCGTTTCGGTATATTCATAGGCTGCTCAAACTATCCAGAGTGTACCTATGTACATAATCCTCAGGAAAGCGTAAAGATTCAGTGTCCAGTCTGTAAAAAGAGCGATCTGCATCAGAGAACACTGCGTTCTGGACGTGTTTTCTATGCCTGCGGTAATTTCCCTGACTGCAAGTTTTCAACTCCGGGCAAGCCGGTGGAGCGCGTCTGCGAGTTCTGCTCCTTTCCTCTGATGTTTGAGAAGAAGTTTAAAAGAGGTATCGGTCTCGTCTGTGCAAATGCTCTATGTGAGAGCAGAAAGAAACGCAAGCATATAATCGTTCGTCCTAACTCTTAAGCGTGATACAATTCACAGAGTTTTTTTAGGAGATTTCACTGATGTCTAACGCTTTTGTATCAATTATTATGGGCTCTGACTCTGATTTACCTTTACTTGAGAATACCATGGCAATTCTAAAGGGCTTTGGTATCCGCTATGAGGCCAGAGTTGCATCAGCTCACCGTACCCCTGATGTTGTATCTTCATACGTTGCAGATGCAGAGAAGAGAGGCTGTGCTGTATTCATCGGTGCTGCCGGTCTTGCAGCTCATCTTGCAGGTGCAATTGCAGCCAGAACAACCAGACCTGTAATCGGTATTCCTTGTGATGGCGGTCCTTTAAGTGGAATCGATGCTCTATACTCAACTGTTCAGATGCCAGGCGGAATTCCTGTAGCAACTGTAGCAGTAGGAAAGGCTGGAGCCAAGAATGCAGCTTACCTTGCAGCTCAGATCATTGCTTTAACTGATCCTGAGATTGATGCCAAGGTTAAGGCTGACAGAAAGGCAGCTAGTGAAGAAGTTATGAAGAAAGATCAGAAACTTCAGGAAAAACTTGTAAATCTGTAATGTCTACTATATTTACTGACAGTATTGAACAGGCAGCTTCAGTTATTGC
>JAGDBH010000127.1 GCA_017959135.1 Succinivibrio sp.
GATAACTGAGTAGGTTGAATACTGAAGCATGTTAACTCTGTCACCTACGCCGATTGCAAGAGCACCGCCTGAACCGCCTTCGCCGATAACGGTACAGATTACAGGTACCTTCAGATCAGACATCAGCTTTAAGCTTTCAGCAATAGCACCTGCCTGAGAACGTTCCTCAGCACCAACACCAGGATAAGCACCTGGAGTATCAATAAAGGTAATTACAGGGATATTGAACTTCTCTGCAAGCTTCATCAGTCTCATTGCCTTGCGATAGCCCTCAGGACGAGGCATACCGAAATTGCGCAGAGTACGTTCCTTGATATCACGGCCCTTCTGGTGACCAATCACCATTACAGGCTGACCATTCAGACGTGCAAGACCACCGATAATAGCCTTGTCATCTGCAAAGGCACGGTCACCTGCCAGCTCATGATAATCAGTAAAAATTCTGTCAATGTAATCCATGGTATATGGACGCATTGGATGACGTGACAGCTGAGAAATCTGCCAGTCAGATAAAGAAGAGAAAATCTTCTTTGTTAATTCAAGATTCTTTTTCTCCAGCTGATTTAATTCAGTGGTTAAATCAACACTTGAGCTTGAATCTGAGCTTAAGCGCTTAAGTTCTTCAATATGTGCTAATAGATCAGCAATTGGCTGCTCAAATTCTAAATAATTAATGTTCATCACAGTGAATTTAGCCTCATGGGTACTATTCAGTTAGACTGATTTTTAATTATACTGCAAAAATCGATTTGCTCAAAATATGATATAGATCAATCTAACGAAAATTCGTTTAAGTCGCTACCGGCCATTATTATTTTTTTAATCGGACCGTAGCTTTTCCTATAACAATCCAGTAAAGGCAGTCTCTGTAGAAGTTCAAGATGCGCCTTTGTAGGATAGCCCTTGTGTATGGCAAACAGGTACTCAGGGTATTGTTTATCAAGCTCGTACATCTGTCTGTCGCGCTCAACCTTGGCAAGAATAGAAGCCGCAGCAATCTCTGCAACACGGGCATCTCCCTTCACCACAGCCTGAGTATCGATTCCCATGCCGCGAGGAACCTTATTGCCGTCTACAAGCATAAGATCGCACTTTAATGCCATATTCTCATAAGCTCTTCTCATAGCTTCAAGAGAGGCATTTAAAATGTTCAGAGAATCGATTTCCTGAGGAGTACACTGTCCGATACCGTAAGCTAAAGCCCTCTCCTTAATGAGTGGCTCTAAGGCATCTCTTTTTTTCTCAGAAAGCTGTTTGGAATCATTCAGGCCCTCAATAGGATTATTCGGGTCAAGCACAACGCATGCAGCCACGACATTTCCCATCAGAGGACCACGACCGGCCTCATCAACCCCGCAGACTTTAAAGACTGCAGGGTCAACAGGATATACAAAAGGTTCTAATACAATTTTTGACATTAGAAAGGAACTTTCTTATTCAGATTTGTCAGATGATGAAACATCTGAGTTTGGATTAGCCGCAATATTAGGATCTGAATATTGAGGATTCTGCATAGAAGCTACACTCTCAAGCTTTGGAGAGGAAGTATATGCGCGTTTTATGATTTTGAAGACTGCATCGCATGCAAGTTCATCTGAATTGCAGCGCATTGCCATATGAATATTCTCAAATTCCTTTTTCATAAGGATGTTGTCATACTCAAGAAGCTTATACATCTCTTCAGCAAGAGCCTGAGGAGTGCAGTCATCCTGAATATACTCTTTCACAACCTTACGTCCTGCAATCAGGTTAGGAAGAGAAAATACATCGATCTTCAGAAGTTTCTTGGCAATCATTGCAGATAAAGAGCTTACCTTGTACGCTACGGTAAAAGGAGTCTTTAAAAGCATTGTCTCAAGAGCAATGGTTCCGCAGGTAAGCAGTACTGCATCTGCAGAAGCAATCGTATCCTGAGTATTACCGACATAAACGGTAATAGATAAATCCGGAGCCACCTCAAGCCATATATCCTTTACCAGACTTGCCAGATTATAGTTTGGCACAGTACAGATAAATACGGTATCAGGAAGCTTCTTCTTGATAATTCTTGCAGTGTGAGCGTAAATTGGCAGCATTCTTGAGATCATGCCCTTGCGTGATCCAGGAAGAATAGCCATAATCTTGCCCTTTACAGGCTCAACACTTGTTTTCTGCAGACAGATTCTCTCTCGACAGACGTTAGGATCAATCTGCAGAGGAATGGTATTAGCAAGTGTATGACCTACGTATGTGCAGGCCATATTTCTCTGTGCATACCATGTTTTTTCAAAAGGAAGTAAAGCAAGAATCTCATCACAGGCCTTTCTGATCTTCTCTACACGCTTCTCACGCCAGGCCCATACAGATGGACTTACGTAATGAACAGTAGGAATACCAGCCTGTTTCAGTTTCATCTCAACATGCAGATTGAAATCTGGCAGATCAATACCAATAAAGATACAAGGCTTAGCCTTGAGCAGAATCTTGATGATCTGTTTTCTGATGCTTAGGATTCTAGGCAGTCTGGCCAGAACCTCAAAAAAACCCATTACCGATAGTTCATCCATCTTTGCAGATGAAACCAGTCCCTGATGAATCATCTTAGGACCACCAATACCGATAAACTGGGCCTCTGGATCACGACGCTTGATAGCCATCATAAGACCAGCACCAAGAGTATCGCCGGAGCTTTCTCCGGCTAACAGTGCATATAGATGTGGATTCTCACTTACTGGCATTAGCGAACGATTCCTCTACCATGTTCCTTTAGGAAGTCTACAAGAGGTTTTACTTCTTCAAAGTCAGCTGCAATCTTTTCGATCTCAACAATTGCATCTTCGATAGTTAAATGCTTCTTGTACAGTAGCATGTATGACTTGAAGATTGCTGAAATAGCCTCATCAGAGAAGCCTCTTCTCTGAAGTCCGCGCTTATTGATGCCGAATGGCTTTGCATAGTGACCTGCAGCCATAACATATGGAGGAACATCCATGTTAAGTGCAGCCATACCACCAACCATTGCATGACAGCCAACTCTACCGAACTGGTGAATAGCAGCTAGGCCACCGAACACAACCCAGTCATCAATAACTACGTGACCAGCTAAGGTAGCGTTATTTGAAAATATACAGTTATTTCCAATCACACAGTCATGAGCAATATGAGTATTGATCATGAAAAGGTTGTTTGAACCTACAGTAGTAGTGCCTAAGCCCTGAACAGTACCTCTATGCATAGAAACATGCTCTCTGATCACGTTGTTGTCACCAATGGTCAGAGTTGTTGGCTCTCCAGCATATTTAAGATCCTGACAGGCTTCACCGATGGAGCAGAACTGGTAAAAATGATTTCCCTTTCCAATTGTGGTTGGACCTCTGATAATTGAAAAAGGCTCAAAAATACAATCATCGCCAATGGTTACATTGCCTTCGATGATTACATTTTCGCGGATAGTTACATTCTTACCTAAAACTACATCTGGACCAATTTTAGCACTTGGATCGATAATTCCAGTTGATTCAGTCAATGTAATACACCCTAGTAAAAATTAGTGTCTTGCACACATTAGGTCTGCAGTACAAACCACCTTACCATCAACAGTTGCAACACCGCTGAATGAAGCAATACCACGTCTCTCCTTGAAGTATTCAACATCCAGGATCAGCTGATCACCAGGTACAACTGGACGCTTGAAACGAGCATTGTCAATTGCAGCGAAATAATATAATTCACCATCTTTTGGCTTACCAACCATGGTGAAGGCAAGAATACCAGTTGCCTGAGCCATTGCTTCTAGGATTAGAACGCCTGGAAGAATTGGCTTGCCTGGGAAGTGGCCCTGAAAGAATGGCTCGTTAAATGTTACATTCTTTACAGCCTTTAGAGTTTTTCTCTCACCGTCAATTGAATAATCAATAACCTTGTCAACCATCAGAAATGGATATCTGTGAGGTAACAGATTCATGATTTCTTCAACATTTAAGGTGTGTGCACTTTCAACGATATCAGTCACTTTTTCCCCCAATAAAATTATTTATTTTTCTTCTTGTTCAGTTAAGGCTTTTAATTTAGTCTCAAGAGCTAAGATTCTATGGTACATATCATTGATATGCATATATCTTGATGTATTCAGACGCCATTCCTTGTTTGTTACACATGGAATAGATGATGAGTATACACCAGGTTTTTCAATGGTTCTCATAACAACGGTATTACCGGTTAGAGTTACACCATCACAAATATCGATGTGACCATTGATAACTGAAGTACCGCCAATAATACAGTATTTACCAATTGTAACAGATCCTGCAATGGTAGTCTGACCTGCAATTGCGGTTCCATAGCCAATCTTATCGTTGTGGGCAATCTGACACAGATTGTCGATAATTACGTTATCGGCAATAACAGTCTCATCAATAGCGCCTCTATCGATACAGGTGCAGGCACCGATTTCAACACGGTTACCGATAATTACTCTACCGGTCTGAGGGATCTTGATCCACTCGCCACGCTGATTTGCATAACCAAAGCCGTCAGAGCCGATAACGGCGCCAGACTGGATCAGACAGTCAGAACCGATCTGACAGTCATGATAAACACTTACATTAGGATAAATCTTGGTGTTATCGCCGATCTTTGCATTTGGACCGATAACAACATTTGCTCCAAGCTGAACATTGTTACCGATAACAGCGCCTTTCTGTACATGCACACCAGGGCCTAATGCAACATTCTGGCCTAACACGGCAGTCTCATCTAC
>JAGDBH010000128.1 GCA_017959135.1 Succinivibrio sp.
AATACACCTGCGTCAATAAGTTCAACAGCATGTCTTAAGGCACTGTCAAAGTCCTCGTATTTGACAACCATCAGTTCCCTGAAATCAGGAATTTTTGTCAGATCAAGAGTAGCTCCGCAGATTACAGCTAAAGTACCCTCGGCACCACAGATCAGACGAGCCAAATTTAAGGTATCGGTTTTAGGATCGTATGAATGGTCTAAATCATAACCAGTCATAAATCTGTTTAGTTTAGGGAAGATCTTCTCTACCTTTTTTCTGTTATCTTTCAAAAGAGCATAACACTTACGGTAAATTTCGCCTTCAAGACCTTCCTTTTCCAGGCATTCCTTTAATTTATCTCCGCTTACAGGACCAAATGTAGTCAGAGTTCCATCCGCAAGAACAACTGTTACGTCCTTGATATGAGATGAGGTTCTACCATATTTTAATGATCCCTGACCTGCAGCGTCATTCGAAATCATGCCTCCGACACAGGCACGGTTTGAAGTTGATAATTCAGGAGAAAAGAATAGACCATGAGGTTTGAGGAAATCGTTTAATTCATCTTTAATAACACCAGATTGAACATGAACAGATCTGTCATCAACATTAAGATCAGATATTTCTTTCATGTAACGGGAACAGTCAATAGTAATTCCATCATTCAAAGACTGTCCGTTGGTTCCGGTGCCACCGCCTCTAGGAGTTATCACAATCTTTTCAAAGATGCCCTCGGCTCTTAGTTTTAATGCGGTGACAATATCCTGACTATCTTTAGGAAAAATAACACCCTGAGGCATTCTCTGATAAACAGAATTATCAGTAGAAACTAGTAATCTTGAAGAATGAGAATACTCAATATCTCCTTTGAAACCTTTGGCTCTGAGGGAATCAAAATACTTCTTATATACATTATTAACTGAAGGGAGATCTGATATTTTTGGGATCATTGATTAGTTAAGCCTCATGTATTCTTTTTTTTAGTAATAAATAGAATAATGCGACAAGTAATAATTATTTGCAATGACTTATGTCGAACTAACCAAAATTGGGAGAAAAGAAGAAGATTACTGGTAGCTATGACTGGAATCGAACCAGTGACCTCAGCATTATGAGTGCCGCGCTCTAACCAACTGAGCTACATAGCCACTGAATGGCTGGGGTACTAGGATTCGAACCTAGGTAATGGCGGAATCAGAATCCGCTGCCGTACCACTTGGCGATACCCCAACAGTGTGTTAAACAAATCCCTTTGGCAGGGGTACCTGGACTCGAACCAGGGAAATGGCGGGATCAAAACCCGCTGCCTTACCACTTGGCTATACCCCTATCAAGTACTAGGTCGCTTTTGTTCGACAACGTGCATTATTATATGAAAATAAAAATGCTTGTCAACAAAATAAAAAAAATAAATTTAGGTCACAAAATTTATTTAGAGCGCAAAGACCTATTAATGATGATTTATATCGGATTATCCTTGTGTAAACCTTTTTTTAAATCTTTCTCCAATTAGTAAAAAAAACATTTCAGACAACACTCTAAAATCTAAAAATCGAGTGTCATCCTACACAAATTATAGGAATAATTCGTGAAATATGTTTGCCCCAAAGTTTTTTTGTGGCACACTCAAGAAATCTGAAAAAGCAAAATTCAATCTCAAAAGGAGCCGGTAGCAATTAATATGCTATCGATATATACATATGATAAAAGAAAACGTACTTGCCATCTGTTACGACTTTGATAGAACTCTTACTCCTTATGAAATGCAGGCACAGGGTTATATTCAGCAGCTTAATGAGAATGTTGATGAATTCTGGGCTCTATCCTCAAGGCTTGCTATTGATAACCAGATGGATCCAAACCTTTCTTATATGTATCTGATGCTTAACGGTGCCAAGGGAAAGTTTCAGGTAAAAAGAGAAAAGTTGCTCGAATTCGGCTCTAAGGTAAAACTCTACAAAGGTGTTTCAGACTGGTTCTCAAGAATCAATCAGTATGGAAAGAAAAAGGAAGTTAAGGTCGAACACTATATTATTTCCTCAGGCCTAAAGGAAATGATTGAAGGCACAAAAATCGCCGACGAATTCAGAATGATCTATGCAAATTCATTTTTATATGACCATAACGGTGCTGCTGTATGGCCCGCCCAGAATATCAACTTCACAAACAAAACACAGTTTCTTTTCAGAATCTCCAAAGGTACTCTTGATGTAAACGATAATGATGTTAACCGTTACTATGAGCCAGAAAATATTAGAGTACCTTTCAATAATATTGTCTATATCGGAGACAGCCAGACAGATATTCCATGTATGAAACTTGTAAACTCTCTTGGAGGTCATTCTATCGGTGTCTACGATCCGACCAGCAACAACAAGGCAAGAGTTCACGAACTGATTAAGGATAAGAGAATCAAGCACTTTGCTCAGGCAGACTATTCTAAGGGAAGTAAGCTTGACGAGCTGATGCATAATATTATTGATTACACCTCTGCATCTTACAAACTTAACCGTGATTATTGGGAGAATCTGGATGAGGCTGAAAATCTTGCCTAATATTTTTCAAAAATTGCATAATTCTGCAATTATACATTTGTAAAATTTTTACACAAAAGTTGCGAATTCTATCGTCTGGCAACTTAATTTTCTGATAAAACAGAATGTTATGCAAAAGATTGATAGGTTTGCGATTTTTTCAAACAGAGATCAACTTTTTGCTCAAAATTTACAAATATAATTAACACTGTAGCCACTGAGATAAAGAATTTTGTCATCTAAGTATTCTCTAAGTTAGAGCTTCTAGAATAGATAATAGAAAAACGGAAGAGACAAAATGATTTCAAACTCTACAGTTTTAAATGATTTTGTTTTTTAGCAAAAAAGAATCACATACCTCATCGCCTAGGTCCACACCTTTTGACCTAGGCATTTTTTTATCCTTTTAATAAAAAAAGTGTTATTTCTCAATAACCTAAGTAACAACTAAGAAAAACAATCTATTATTTATCCTGCATAGACGATATTAGACTAGTTAAACTAAGACTAATGTTCCAGCAATTTATTGGAAGATTTTCCGAACTCATCGATTAAGTAACACTTGATGTTTTACTAACGTTTTCACATACCTAAATCGCCTCTGACTTATCTTTGTCAGAGGTTTTTTTTTGCTTTTTTCTGCTAAAAAAAACAAAGAAGAAATTCCGTAAAATTATTTTTTATTATTTTGAAATTAATCCCAAAATAATATAGTATTAATTGACCTTAAAACACGAAAAAAATGCCCTTTTTCTGTTATAATTAAACTGGTGTGATTACTACGGAGATCGTATGTTGCTAGATGAAGTAAAAGCTACTTTAGCAATGGAAAATTTATATCTGTCAGAAGAGCAAGAAAAGCTATTACAAAGCTATGCTGATGGAGAAATTTCTTTCAAAGAATTTCAAGAACAGATATTAAAGATAACTGAAGATAACAAGGTAGCTTGAATTTTGGAAGCCTCGACTTTCGATAAAGTCTATTGTTATCCAGGTACTGAAGTTTTAATCAATAACTTCAATGAGCATGATCCTAGAGTGCTGTCTCAGTATGAGAGAATGTACACTGGAGCAAGGATCATCGATCTATTTAAAAAGCCTATTCAGGGCAAATTTGATCTATCCCACTTAAAGGCAATTCATAAATATATCTTTCAGGATATTTATCCTTGGGCGGGTGAACTGCGCCTGGTTAATATTTCTAAGGAAATTCTTTTCTGTGATGCTCAGTTTATCGAGAAAACCATTACCAAGGTTTTCGATAATCTCGCACAGGAGAATTATCTGAGAGACTGTAGCGAAAAGAATATTGCTGAAAAAGCTGCTTATTATCTTGGAGAGATAAACGCCGTACATCCATTCAGAGAAGGAAATGGAAGAGCTCAGCGTGAGTTCGTGAGAGAATTACTTCTCCCTCTTGGATTTAAGGTTGATTATTCTTTATGTGATCCTAAGATGATGCTCTATGCATCAATTAATGCATTTGCCGGTGATTATGAACTAATGACCGAGTTGTTTGATAAATGCATTATTGCCAAACCACAAAATTAAAATAATTATTTAATAAAAATCATGACTACTATTCAAACCACCTTATCTGCACCAAAACTTCAATTAGGTTCTTTCTATGTACACGTCTGGGGATGCCAGATGAATGTATATGACGGCGGAAGAATCAGAGATTTAATGACTGCTGCCGGTTTTGCAGAATCATCAACTCCAAAAGGTGCAAATATTGTCATTCTTGTAACCTGTGCAGTTAGAGCCAAGGCTGAAGATAAAGTATTCAACCAGATTGCCTCCTGGAGACATACTGGTGAAATCAATAACGACACCATTATCGCCCTTGGAGGATGTGTTGGTGCTGAACTGGCAGAACAGATTCTTGATCTGGACAAGAGCATCAATATTATTTTCGGACCAAGAACAATCCACAGACTGCCTAAGATGGTCGGTGAATTCATTGCATCAGGAAAACCTGTTGTGGATGTAACCGCTGACGCAATTGACAAGTTTGACTACCTGCCAGAGGCTGGAGCAGTTGGTCCATCAGCATTCGTAACCATTATGGAAGGATGCTCTAACAAATGCACATACTGCATTGTTCCTTACACCCGTGGAGAAGAACAGTCCAGACCCGTTCAGGACATCATTGATGAATGTGTAGGTCATATTGCCAACGGTGTTAAGGAGATTCACCTTCTAGGTCAGAACGTTAACTCCTATCATGGACTGAATACCGATGGCTCAGACTGCAGATTCTCTACCCTGCTGTATGAAATTGCCGCAATACCTGGAGTTGAGAGAATTAGATTCACCACCTCAAATCCAATGGACTTTACAGATGACATTATTGAGGCAATCAAGGAGCTGCCTGTAATCTCAGATGGTATTCATGTACCTATTCAGGCAGGTTCAGACAGAATTTTAGAGGCTATGCACAGAAGATATACTGCAAAACAGTATGTTGAGCTGATAAAAAAGATTAGAGCAGCACGTCCTACTGTACATATATCCTCTGATTTCATTGTTGGATTCCCAGGTGAAACCGATGAAGACTTCAATGAAACCATGAAAATTGTAAACGAAGTAAAATTCGATCAGAGTTTCTCTTTTGTTTATTCAATAAGACCAGGTACCCCTGCAGCAACACTTGAGGATCCGATTCCAAAGGAAACCAAGATGCAGAGACTTTATATTCTTCAGCAGAGACTTGAAGAGCTGGCATCTGAATATACCCAGGCATTTGTTGGAACAACCCAGAGATGTCTTGTAGAGGGAACCTCAAGAAAAGATGAGAATGAACTCAAGAGCAGAGCATCCTCAGGAAGAATTGTAGTATTCAAGGGACCTTTATCTCTTGTAGGACAGATGGTTGATGTAAAGATCACTTCTGTTGCAGCTCATACACTTAAGGGTGAGCTGGTAACTAAGTAAGGCATTGTGATGAACTCAATTACACAAGATTTTGTTTTAGATCCTGATGACAAAAATAGAATTGCCTATCTTGTAGGACCTGAAGACGAAAATTTAAAACAGATAGAAAAAAGATTAGGCGTAAAGATCAGTTATTCCGGAGCTCATTTTCATCTGGAAGGTAAAGCCGGACATGTGAAAAAAGCCTACAAGCTGATTAAATCCCTATATATTGATACAACACCTATCAAAGGATCAAAGAAGCCTTCAGAAGTTACACCTGATATGGTTCATCTTGCTATTACAGAGACCACCTCTTTAGAGCAGGACAACACAGATTATTCTTTAGACCATGCAAAAGGCTCTATTGATTCACTGTATGCAAAGGCCAATAACTTCAAGACAAAACGTGGATTTATTAAGGCAAGAACCTCAAACCAGTCTGACTATATCAACAAGATTGTATCTCACGATGTAAGCTTCGGTATCGGACCTGCCGGAACAGGTAAAACATTCCTGGCTGTAGCTGCCGCTGTTGATGCACTTGAGAGAAATGAAATCAGACGTATTATTCTGACAAGACCTGCTGTTGAAGCAGGTGAAAAGCTAGGCTTCCTGCCTGGAGATCTTTCTCAGAAAGTCGACCCTTATCTAAGACCACTTTACGATGCTCTTTTTGAAATGCTTGGGTTTGAGAAAGTTGAGAAACTGATCGAAAAACAGATTATTGAAATTGCTCCATTGGCATACATGAGAGGAAGAACCCTGAACGATTCTTTTATAATTCTAGATGAGGCTCAGAATACTACAGTCGAACAGATGAAGATGTTTCTGACACGTATCGGCTTCAACTCTCATGCAGTTAT
>JAGDBH010000018.1 GCA_017959135.1 Succinivibrio sp.
GGGAGAGCATCTGCTTTGCAAGCAGAGGGTCATCGGTTCGATCCCGTTTACCTCCACCATTTCATATCCTTCTGTGGGGGTATAGCTCAGTTGGGAGAGCATCTGCTTTGCAAGCAGAGGGTCATCGGTTCGATCCCGTTTACCTCCACCATCCGTTACATTCAAATATTAATTTGTTGCGCAATATCTCAATTTATAAATTACGCATTGTGATTTGTGTTGATATAATCTTACGGCTTTAAAACTAAAATAATCTTACAGGGGTATTTGATTTCTTTAGCCTTATGCTGAAGTTTATCTCAATTACTAATGCTCCCTGTCCAGAATTGACTACGTTATTAAAGAAATATAGCAACTTTGGATCTCATAATAATTCAGAGCTCTGCGCGGTCGGTGATTTAACAGGAGGTGCGAAATACATCCTCATTCTTATTAAAGAGACTGTATTTTCGCAAATATATATGAATTTTAAGATTTCATCTTTAGCTTTAACTGTTGCATGTTCACTTGCTATCTTCAGCGTTCAGGCAGAAGATCTAATGGATATCTACAAAGAAGCACTTCAAAAAGATACCGAGCTAAATCAGGCTAAGGCAAATGCTGATGCCGCACATGCAGGAATTTCACAGGCAACAGCTGCCCTTTTACCTCAGATTGATGTTGTAGGCTCTCTAACTAAAACTCGCACAAATTATGTAAAAACTGCGACATATGAAGGAAGAGCCAGCAACAAAGAAGCTTCAGCAAGTGCTACCCTGTCTCAGGCCATATGGAGACATTCCAGCTGGGTTAACCGTTCTATTGCAGAGAAGACAGCTACCCTAAACGATCTTGCATATGCTGATGCTCAGCAGGATTTGATTCTGAGAGTAAGCACAGCATATTTCAATGTGCTGAATGCTGCAGAAACACTAAAATACCAGCAGGCAAACAATCAGGCACTAAAAAGACAGCTTGATGAAGCAGAGAAAAGACTTAATGTTGGTCTGATTGCAGAAACCGATAAGCTTGAAGCTCAGGCTGCATACGACTTATCAACAGCCAGTGTTATTTCTGCGGAAAATGCTCTGATTAACTCATATGAGCAGATTAGAATTCTTACTGGAAATACAGTTACAGCTAACCAGCTTTCAGAACTGGATATAACAAAATTTGATACTCCTAAGGTAAATGAGACTCTTCAGAGACTTATCAAAAGAGCAGAAGAGAATAATATTGCCCTTCAGGAAGCAGTTGTTTCCCGCGATATAGCTAAGGATAACATTACCCTTGCAAGAACCGGTCACGAACCAACTCTTGATTTTAACGCTAATATCAAAACTGCTTACACAGACTACAGCCACGAAAATCCAACTCCAGGCTGGGTTGATAACAATTCATGGTCTAAGTCTGTAGGACTTACCTTGAACATTCCTATTTATCATGGTGGTGAGACTTCTGCTGCTGTAGATAAAGCAACAGCAAACTATGTTGCTCAGTCAGAAGCTCTTGAAAGAGCGCACAGAACCTTACTGACAAACGTAAATAACAGCTACAACAATGTTAATGCCGCTATCAGTAAGGTTACAGCATACAAGAACACTGTAGCTTCAGCCAAGTCAGCTTTAGATGCAACCATTGCGGGCTATGATGTCGGTACACGTACTATGACAGATGTACTTGATGCAACACAGAACCTTTACAGTGCAATGCAGCAGTCAGCTCAGTCACGTTATGACTATATTCTGGCAAGACTTAACCTGATGTATACACAGGGTGATCTTAAGGTTGAACACATCAACCAGATTAACAACAGTCTTATAAAGAAGTAATCTGATTCAAAAGATTATTTCCCAAAGGAGAACTCTAATCGAGCTCTCCTTTGTTATTTCTAAAACTCTCCCCTTCTCCATTCGTCATCTGCAATTCTCTTAGAATTAAACTTCGACACAGCTCATCTTAATGAAGATACAACCTTACTATTTATCATATGAGTAACAAGGCAGAGCTCGATTCTCAATTGACATGAGACGAACGAAGAGCAGATAGATTATGAAAGAAAAGACAATAGTTAAAAAAAACTCCTCATGAAGAGGAGTTTTACTGCTAATTCATAACTGAATTACTTAGAAGAACCAGATGCTATCTTATATAGAACGTAAATAAGTCCACCAAAGAAGATAACAAACGAAATGATACTGATAACTGTTGCATCCAGACCAAGATCAATAGCCAGAGGTGCATCAGAACCACC